>JBAVQZ010000286.1:0-9981 GCA_049694515.1 Paracoccaceae bacterium
GCCCAAGGTTCGAAAGGCTCAGTTCCCAAGTAGACTGGAGACGGGAGTTGAAGTTGCCTCTCAACCCGTCTATACGCGCTCGGCGGTCCTGTGTGGACCCGACTCAGAACCAAGAAATGCCGTGGTCGCCCCATCCGTCGCTGGGGGGCGTATCCGGCCAAGGAGAAGCGACATGAAACTCAACGAACTGCACGACAATCCGGGCGCAACCCGGACCAAGAAACGCATCGGCCGTGGCCCTGGCTCGGGCAAGGGCAAGATGGGCGGCCGCGGCATCAAGGGCCAGAAGTCCCGCTCGGGCGTGGCGATCAACGCCTATGAGGGCGGCCAGATGCCGCTCTACCAGCGCCTGCCGAAGCGCGGCTTCACCAAGCCGAACCGCAAGAAGTTCGCCGTCGTCAATCTGGGCCTGATCCAGAAGTTCATCAATGACGGCAAGCTCGACGCGAAGGCCGAGATCACCGAGGACGCGCTGATCGCCAGCGGGCTGGTGCGGCGCAAGCTGGACGGCGTGCGGGTGCTGGCGAAAGGCGAGTTCGACGCCAAGGTCAAACTGAACGTCACCGGCGCCTCCAAGTCCGCGGTCGAGGCGGTGGAAAAGGCCGGCGGATCGCTCACGGTCAAGGCGGCGGCCGAATAAATTGGTTGTGGGCGGCGACAGGGCCGCTTACATCACTGATCAGGTTTTCCCAGTGCCGCCGGACCGGAAAACGGTCACGGCGGCGCTGTCATGAAAGAGACAGAGCATGGCATCAGCAGCAGAGCAAATGGCCGCGAACATGAGCTGGGGGGCCTTCGGCAAGGCCACCGAGTTGCGGCAGCGGATCCTCTTCACCCTCGGGCTTCTGTGCGTCTATCGCCTGGGAACCTACATTCCGGTGCCGGGAATCGACGGCGCCGCGCTGCGCGATTTCATGGAGCAGGCCAGCCAGGGGCTGGGCGGCATCCTGTCGATGTTCACCGGCGGCGCGCTTGGGCGGATGGGAATCTTCGCGCTCGGCATCATGCCGTATATCTCGGCCTCCATCATCGTGCAGCTGATGACCTCGATGGTTCCGCAGCTCGAACAACTCAAGAAAGAGGGCGAACAGGGCCGCAAGAAGATCAACCAGTACACCCGCTACGGCACCGTGTTCCTGGCCACGTTCCAGGCTTACGGCCTTGCCCGAAGCCTCGAGGCAGGCTCGCTGGCGACCGAACCGGGCCTGTTCTTCCAGGCCTCGACCGTCATCACGCTGGTCGGCGGCACCATGTTCCTGATGTGGCTGGGCGAGCAGATCACCTCGCGCGGGGTGGGCAACGGCATCTCGCTGATCATCTTCGTGGGCATCATCGCCCAGGTGCCGGCCGCCATCGCGCAGTTTCTCAGCCAGGGCCGCTCGGGTGCCATCCATCCGGCGGTGATCGTCGGCGTGATCGTGATGGTCGTCGTCGTGCTGGGCTTCGTGGTGTTCATGGAGCGCGCCCTGCGAAAGATTCACATACAATACCCGCGCCGCCAGGTCGGCATGAAGGTCTATGACGGCGGCTCCAGCCACCTGCCGGTCAAGGTCAACCCGGCCGGCGTGATCCCGGCGATCTTCGCCTCGTCGCTGCTGCTGCTGCCGACCACGATCTCGACCTTCTCGCACGCGCAATCGGGCGTATTCATGTCGACGCTGCTGGCCTATTTCGGGCCGGGGCAGCCGCTCTACCTGCTGTTCATGACCGGCCTGGTCGTGTTCTTCACCTATTTCTACACCTACAACGTGGCCTTCAAGGCCGAGGACGTGGCCGAAAACCTGAAAAACCAGAACGGGTTCGTCCCCGGCATCCGGCCGGGCAAGCGGACCGAGGAATACCTCGACTACGTCGTGACCCGCGTGCTGGTGCTGGGCTCGGGCTACCTTGCTCTCGTCGTTCTGTTCCCCGAGATCCTGCGCTCGCAGTTCTCGATCCCGTTCTACTTCGGCGGCACCTCCATCCTGATTGTCGTTTCCGTCACGATGGACACGATCCAGCAGGTCCAGTCGCACCTGCTGGCGCACCAGTATGAAGGCCTGATCGAGAAATCTCAGCTGCGGGGCAAACGCCGCGGCGGCAAGAAAGGGACAGCGCGCAGATGAATATCATACTTCTTGGCCCGCCCGGGGCCGGCAAGGGCACGCAGGCTCACAAGCTGGTCGAGGAGCGCGGAATGATCCAGCTTTCCACCGGCGACATGCTGCGCGAGGCGCGCAGCTCCGGCACGTCGATGGGCAAACGCGTGGCGGAAGTGATGGACCGCGGCGGGCTGGTCACCGACGACATCGTGATCGGCCTGATAGGGGAAAAGCTCGAGGGAGAGCAGGGCGGCGGCTTCATCTTTGACGGTTTCCCGCGCACCCTGGCGCAGGCAGACGCGCTTGGCGAGCTGCTCGAGAAGACCGGCCAGAAGCTGAACGCGGTGATCGAGATGCGGGTCGAGGACGAGGCGCTGGTAGATCGCATCACCGGCCGCTTCACCTGCGGCAATTGCGGCGAGGTCTATCATGACCGCACCAGGCCCACCAAGGTGTCGGGGAAATGCGACGTTTGCGGGTCGACCGACATGGTCCGCCGTTCCGATGACAACGCCGACAGTCTGCGCACCCGGCTGATGGAATATTACAAGAAGACCTCGCCCCTGATCGGCTACTACTACGCCAAGGGCGACTTGCATGTCGTGGACGGCCTGGACGAGATCGACGAGGTTTCGAAGGCCATCCGGGAGGTGCTGGACAAGGTCTGAAACTCTCTCTTGACCTCGGGCGGAAAACGCCCTAGGCACGGCCTCTCGTAAGAGAATCGTCATGTTTTCGTGGGCTGCGCCCTCTTTAGCGAACGGACGAAATAACCATCGGCCCGAAGGCAAAGCCGCTTTCGGGCTTCAGTTGTGAAAAAAGGTTCTGGGGTTACGGAACCGCAACCAAAGGAAAGACCCTCTTGGCACGTATCGCTGGCGTAAACATTCCGACGGGGAAACGCGTCCCCATCGCACTGACCTATATCCACGGCATCGGCCCCTCCGCCGCGGGCACGATCTGCGACTCCGTAGGTGTCGATCGCGCACGCCGTGTGAACGAACTGTCGGATGCCGAGGTCCTCGCCATCCGTGAGCATATCGACGCCAACTTCACCGTCGAAGGTGATCTGCGCCGCGAAGTGCAGATGAACGTCAAGCGTCTGATGGACCTGGGCTGCTATCGCGGCCTGCGGCATCGCCGCAACCTGCCCGTGCGCGGCCAGCGCACGCACACCAACGCGCGCACCCGCAAGGGCCCCGCGAAGCCGATCGCCGGCAAGAAGAAATAAGGGAGGGCAGGACCAATGGCACGCGACACCAAACGCGCACCGCGCCGCAAGGAACGCAAGAACATCGCCGCAGGCGTGGCGCATGTGAACAGCTCGTTCAACAACACCAAGATCCTGATCTCCGACGTGCAGGGCAACGCCATCTCGTGGTCGTCCGCCGGCACCATGGGTTTCAAGGGTTCGCGCAAATCGACCCCCTATGCCGCGCAGATGGCCGCCGAGGATGCGGGCAAGAAGGCGCAGGAACATGGCATGAAGACGCTCGAGGTCGAGGTGCAGGGCCCCGGGTCCGGCCGCGAAAGCGCGCTGCGCGCGCTGGCCGCCGTCGGCTTCAACATCACGTCGATCCGCGATGTGACGCCGATTGCCCATAACGGTTGCCGCCCGCCGAAACGTCGCCGGGTCTGATCAGTTATTTAAGGGGCGGGGCCGTGCCAAGGAGGCGCGGCCCGGCCATGTCATTTGAACCTCGGGCGTTGCCTGCTTTGGACATGGGCAGGCAACAGGAATTGAGGAGACACGCATGATCCACAAGAACTGGCAGGAACTCATCAAACCGACCCAGCTGGACGTCAAGCCCGGCAACGAACCTGCACGTCAGGCCACCGTCGTGGCCGAACCGCTGGAGCGCGGCTTCGGCCTGACCCTGGGCAACGCGCTGCGCCGGGTTCTGATGTCGTCGCTTCAGGGCGCGGCCATCACCAGCGTGCAGATCGACAACGTGCTGCACGAGTTCTCCACCATCGCCGGGGTCCGCGAGGACGTGACCGACGTGGTGCTGAACCTCAAGGGCGTCGCCATCCGCATGGAAACCGAAGGCCCGAAGCGCCTGTCGATCGCCGCCAAGGGGCCGGCCGTCGTGACCGCCGGCCAGATCTCCGAGTCGGCCGGCATCGAGATCCTCAACCGCGACCACGTGATCTGTCACCTGGACGAGGGCGCCGACCTGTTCATGGAGCTGACCGTGAACACCGGCAAGGGGTACGTCGCCGCCGACAAGAACCGCCCCGAGGATGCGCCCATCGGCCTGATTCCGATCGACGCGATTTATTCGCCGGTCAAGAAGGTCGCCTATGACGTTCAGCCGACCCGCGAGGGACAGGTGCTGGACTATGACAAGCTGACCATGAAGATCGAGACCGACGGCTCGCTCAGCCCGGACGATGCGGTGGCCTATGCCGCGCGCATCCTTCAGGACCAGCTGTCGATCTTCGTCAACTTCGAGGAGCCCGAGGCCGCCGGCCGCCAGGACGAGGACGAGGGTCTGGAGTTCAACCCGCTTCTGCTGAAGAAGGTGGACGAACTGGAGCTTTCGGTGCGGTCGGCCAACTGCCTGAAGAACGACAACATCGTCTATATCGGCGACCTGATCCAGAAGACCGAGGCGGAGATGCTGCGCACACCGAACTTCGGCCGCAAGTCGCTGAACGAGATCAAGGAAGTGCTCTCGGGCATGGGGCTGCATCTCGGCATGGATGTCGAGGAATGGCCGCCGGAAAACATCGAGGACCTGGCCAAGAAGTTCGAGGACCAGTTCTGATCATCCGTGTATGCACGGGCTGTGCACAGGTTGTGCACGCCCCGTGCATCGCGAAAATTCGGGCAATCCCGCCCCAAGGAGAGCGGCTGACACGCATCGGCCGCCGGACAAAGCAAAAACCTGAAGAAGGACTAGGAAAATGCGTCACGCCAAAGGCTATCGCCGCCTGAACCGCACCCATGAGCACCGCAAGGCCCTGTTCGCCAACATGGCCGGCTCGCTCATCGAACATGAACAGATCAAGACGACCCTGCCCAAGGCCAAGGAACTGCGCCCGATCGTCGAAAAGCTGATCACCCTGGCCAAGCGGGGTGATCTGCATGCCCGCCGCCAGGCCGCCAGCCAGCTCAAGCAGGATGCCTATGTGGCCAAGCTGTTCGACGTGCTCGGCCCGCGCTACAAGGAGCGCCAGGGCGGTTACGTTCGCGTCATGAAGGCCGGCTTCCGTTACGGCGACATGGCGCCGATGGCGATCATCGAATTCGTCGAGCGCGACGCGGACGCCAAGGGCGCGGCGGACCGTGCCCGCGTCGAGGCCGAAGAAGCCGCAGAATAAGCCGAAGGGCGTTCCCGGAAATGACAGACCCCGCCGGTCGAACGGCGGGGTCTTTGCATTGTGCGTCAATCGCCGTTCAGCTGGCCGAATAGAGGTGCTGAGCGGATTTTCCCATGTCTTCAAGTCGTTGCGTGACATCTGCGATCATCTGCTTGAGCTGCGCGTCGCCAACCGGCGTGGCGCCAATGAACTCCAGAATGTCCGTGCGAACGCCTGCGGGAAGTCGCATGACTTGGTTAAATAGGTTTGGATGTATATCTTTCACTTGGTACTCCGGTTGCATTTAAAACAACGACTCACAGCTCTCAATTTAAGGTTGACTGCAAATGGAGCAACTTGTCTAAAAAGACATGTTCGAAAAGTCAGTGTTTGATCGGGAACTTTGGAAGCTGGAGGCGCTGGCGCCGGCCGGATACAATATCGGTCTGCATATCCGGTTCACCTCTCCGCTTATGACGTTCCAGACATACGACCAGACCTGGCTGAACCACTACACCGAAAACGGCTATGTCCTGCGCGACCCTATGGTCGCCTGGGGCTTTTCAACCACGGGCGCGACCCGGTGGAGCAACGAGAACATCCCAGACCCGTTCGGCATCCTGGCGGAGGCCGCGCGGTTCGGATTGAGGTACGGCGCGACGATCTCCTACGGGCCCATCGGCTCCAGGACTATTGCAAGTGTGGCACGAGCAGATCGGGAATTCGACGACGCCGAACTGGATGAAATCCAACAGATCGTTCATCGGCTTCACGATATGACCGAGCCTCCGCAAGAGCTTACCAAAGCTCAGATCGAAGCGCTTAAATGCATTGCGGACGGCGACCGGCACGCGGCTGCAGCTGCAAAGCTGGGCATATCGGAAAGTGCGCTCAAGGCGCGGCTGACGTCCGCACGTCACCGGCTCATGTCGCGCACCACTGCCGAAGCCATTCAGCGCGCAAAGGATTACAGGCTGCTCTGAGAGTATTCGCCCTCCGCAAGGTTACGACGACCCTAACCAACCTGCTGGAGGCTATAATGCTTACGACCACTCTATCCTTCGAAAACCTGCACAACCATGGCGAACTGTTTGCAAACATGCTGCGCGCCCGCCGCGAACTCTTCATCGAGCACAACAAATGGGACCTGCCCGAGGCCCTGGGCATGGAGTACGACCAGTACGACACTCCGGCCAGCCGCTGGGTCGTGGTCCATGACGAGCTGGGCGAGGTTCTGGCGGGCAACCGCCTGACACCGACCACGGCTAAATGCGGGATCTACACCTACATGATCCGCGATGCGCAGAAGGGCCTGCTGGACACGATCCCGGCGACGCTCTTGCACGAGGAGGCCCCGGTGCACGAGGCAATCTGGGAAAGCTCGCGCCTGTTCGTGTCGCACAAGGTGCCGCTGCATCAGCGCCGGCCGATCTATGCCAAGCTGATCTTCGAACTGACCAAAGCGGTTCGGAACCTCGGCGCGGTTCAGTGCCTGACCCTTCTCAACGCGAACTGGCCGCTGTGGTCAAAGCGCGTGGGCGTCGACATGTCGCCGATGGGCCCGGTGATGGAGATCGAGGGCGTCGACAACCAGGTCGTGTCGATGAACTTCGCCACCAACCTGCACTGACGTCCATGTGAACGAAAATGGCCCCCCGCCCACGGGCGGGGGCGCCCCGCGGCGGTTGCACTCGCCGCGACGCAGGCGCATATCGGACCCGTCCCGAAGACAGGAGAATCCGATGGCCAGGCTGACCGCCCTTCTCGTCGCCCTTGTCCTTGCATCCCCGGCACTGTCCGAGACCGCGGTGCCCGTCAGTCAGTCACAGATCGCGCTGAGCTTCGCGCCGGTGGTCAAGACGACGACGCCGGCGGTGGTCAACATCTATACCAAGCGCGTCGTGGCGGCGCAGGTCAGCCCTTTTGCCAACGATCCATTCTTTGGCAACCTGTTCCGCGGGCAAACGGCGCCGAGGGTGCAGAACGCGCTGGGGTCCGGCGTCATCCTGTCGCCCGAAGGGATCGTGGTGACCAACTATCACGTCGCGGGCCAGGCCGACGAGATCCGCGTGGTGCTGCATGACCGGCGCGAGTTCGACGCGCGCGTCCTTCTGGCCGACGAGGAGGCCGACCTGGCCATCCTCAAGCTAGACGGTGCAGCGGACCTGCCCGCGCTGACGCTTCGTGATTCCGACGCGGTCGAGGTGGGCGATCTTGTGCTGGCGATCGGCAACCCCTTCGGCATAGGCCAGACGGTGTCCAGCGGAATCGTCTCGGGGCTGGCGCGTTCGGGCATTTCGGCGGGCAGCGGGCGCGGTTATTTCATCCAGACGGACGCCGCCATCAACCCCGGCAATTCGGGCGGCGCGCTGGTCGATACCCGGGGCCGGCTGGTGGGCATCAACACCGCCATTCTCAGCCGCTCGGGCGGGTCGAACGGCATCGGCTTCGCGATCCCGGCGAACCTGGTGCGGCGCTTCGTCGAACAGGCCGAGGCCGGCAAGACCCGGTTCGAGCGGCCCTGGGCCGGGTTGACCGGGCAGGCGGTCGATGCCTCGCTGGCCGCGGGGCTGGGCATGGGTTTGCCGCGCGGCGTGGCGGTGACCCAGATGAACGCCGACAGCCCCTTCGGCCGCGCGGGCGTCGCGGTGGGTGACGTCATTCTGTCGATGGGCGGGACCGAGGTGAACTCGCCGCAGGAGATGCTGTTCCGGATGGCCGCCGACGGGATCGGCGGCAAGACGCCCGTGACCTTTCTGCATGACGGGGCCGAGCGGCAAGTCTCGGTGGCGCTCGTCACGCCACCCGAGGTGCCGGCGCGCGAGCCGCTGACAGTGCCGGACCGCTTCGTCCTGGGTGGATTGAGCGTCGTCAACATCAACCCCGCCGTCGCCGCCGAGCATGGCTTGCCGGTGGACGCCAGCGGCGTGCTGGTGACCGAGACCGGCGACGTGGCCGCGCAGGTCGGCCTGCGGGCCGGCGATATCCTGCTTCAGATCAACCGTACCGGGATCGACCGGACCTCCGACGTGGCGCGCGCCGCCGAAACCGGGGACCGCGGTTGGCAGATCATCTATCAGCGCGACGGCAAGCGCCGCGTATTGCGCTTCCGTGTCTAGGCGGCAGTGCTTATGTTGCGCGCATGACCGACCTGTTTGACCAGACCCCTGCGCAGGCCGCGGGCCGGGACGCGCCGCGCCCGCTGGCCGACCGCCTGCGGCCCAAGCGCCTGTCCGAGGTGATCGGCCAGGACCATATCCTGGGCCCCGATGCGCCGCTGGGGGTGATGCTGTCCTCCGGCAGCCTGTCCTCGTTGATCTTCTGGGGGCCGCCCGGTGTCGGCAAGACGACGATCGCGCGGCTGCTGGCCGACGAGACCGACCTGACCTTCGTTCAGATCAGCGCGATCTTCACCGGCGTGCCGGAGCTTCGCAAAGTGTTCGAGTCGGCGAAGATGCGGCGGGCGAACGGACAGGGGACGTTGCTGTTCGTGGACGAGATCCACCGTTTCAACAAGGCGCAGCAGGACGGCTTCCTGCCGCATATGGAGGATGGCACGATCCTTCTGGTCGGCGCCACCACCGAAAACCCCAGCTTCGAATTGAACGCGGCGCTGCTGTCCCGCGCGCAGGTTCTTGTGCTCAAGCGGCTGGAACTGGCCGATATGGAGTTGCTGGTCCAGCGCGCCGAGAAGGAGCTGGGCCGCGCCCTGCCGTTGACCGGCCCGGCGCGCGAGCGGCTGCTGGAAATGGCCGATGGCGACGGGCGGGCGCTGCTGAACCTGGCCGAGCAGGTGGCAGCCTGGAAAACCGACAGGCCGCTGGACGCCGACGCGCTGGCCACGCGGCTGATGAAGCGCGCGGCGAAATACGACAAGTCCGGCGACGAGCATTACAACCTGATCTCGGCGCTGCACAAATCGGTGCGCGGCTCGGACCCGGACGCGGCGCTTTACTGGTTCGCTCGGATGCTGGAGGGCGGCGAGGATCCGCGCTACCTCGCGCGGCGCATCACCCGCATGGCGGTCGAGGATATCGGGCTGGCCGATCCGCAGGCGCAAAGTATTTGCCTGCACGCCTGGGAGATCTATGAGCGGCTGGGTTCGCCCGAGGGGGAGCTGGCGCTGGCGCAGGCGGTCACCTACCTGGCGCTCGCGCCCAAGTCGAACGCGGGCTACGCCGCCTTCAAGACCGCGCAGGCGGCAGCGAAAAAGACCGGCTCGGAGCCGCCGCCGAAGCACATCCTGAACGCGCCGACGAAACTGATGGCCGAGCAGGGTTATGGCGAGGGCTATGCCTATGACCATGACGCGGAAGACGCGTTTTCGGGGCAGGACTATTTCCCCGAAGGCATGAAGCACGGCGTTTATTACACCCCCGTCGAGCGCGGCTTCGAGCGCGAACTGAAACGCCGGCTGGATTATTTCGCCAAGTTGCGCGCCAAGCGGCAGGGCGGTTGACAACCCGGCCCGCCCGGACAAGACAGGCGCCATGAGCTGGACACTGACACAGGTTGCAATCGGCGGCGCGCTGGGCGCGTCATGCCGCTACATGGTGGGGCATTATGCCGTCCGTATCATGGGGCACGGCTTCCC
>JBAVQZ010000287.1:0-1589 GCA_049694515.1 Paracoccaceae bacterium
CGCCTGTACCGCGACGCAGAGCCTGGCAGAGACAGGTTTCTCTTTCGTTAAAATATCCCGGGGAGCGCGAGGGACAGCGCCCCTCGCGTTGCCGCTATTCCCCCGGGCGTTTCAGGCTGAACACCTCGGTTATGCGGGAGTAATCGCGGTATCCCAGACGGGTCAGTGGCTGGAAGCTGAGGATGTCGAACATCCCGTCCTTCAGGCAGTCGTCGCGCATGTGTACGCCCGCAACCTCGCCGAACGCCACGAAATTGGCTTCGCCGGGCAATTGCACGATCTGCGTCAGCCTGCATTCCAGGTTGGCCGGGGCGTTCGCGACGCGCGAGCAGGGGATGGTCTCGCAGTCCACCCGCTCAATGCCGGCCAGTTCGAATTCGTCGACATCCTTCTCCCAGGGACCCGAGGTCTTGTTCATCACCTCGCGCATCGCGTATTCGACGATATTGACGCAGAACACGCCGGTTTCGCGGATATTGGCGATGCTGTCCTTGGTCCCGTCCCGGTCCGGCTTGGCCGAGGTGGAGGCGAACATCACCTGCGGGGGCACATAGGCCACGGCGTTGAAGAAGGAATAGGGGGCGAGGTTCTCGCTGCCATCGGCGGCCCGGGTCGCGATCCAGCCGATTGGGCGGGGGGTGACGATGGCGTTGAACGGATTGTGCGGCAGGCCGTGGCCGTCTTCGGGGCGGTAGAACATCAGCTTCCTTTCATGCGTTTGCCCAAGACCTAGCCGCGTGCTAGTGGCGTTTCCAGCAGGAAGTTGAGGGCAGGGCGTGATCCGGCTTGAGAACGAACGACCCGCCGACTGGTGGGAGGTGGAGGCGCTTTTCGATCTGTGCTTTGCCCCGGGGCGCGAGGCGCTGTCCTCTTACAGGCTGCGCGATGGTGTGCCCCCGGTCGCGCCGCTGTGTCTGGTGGCGCGTGACCCTGATGGACTCATTGCCGGCGCGGTCCGGTTCTGGCCGGTGCGTGTGGGGCACAACGCCGCGCTGCTGCTGGGTCCGGTCGCGGTCCATCCGACCCACCAGGGCGAAGGGCTGGGTGCGCTTCTGATCCAGGAAGGGCTGCAATTGGCGGCCCGGTCCGGCTGGGAACGTGCGATGCTGGTGGGCGATGCGCCCTATTACGGGCGCTTCGGCTTCACTCGCCTCGAAGGGGTCGAGATGCCGCCGCCGACCAACCCCGACCGCGTGCTGGGCGCCGCGCTGCAGGACGGCGCCTGGGAGGGCGTGACCGGAAAGGTGGAGCGCGCCACGACGTGATCGCGCTTGCCAAGGGGGCCCGTCGGCCCCATCTTTTGTGCGTTGCTGCGAAGGAGACCCGATGACCGGTACCGATCTGATTCCGACCCGGGACACCGAGGCCGAGCTTGCCGCGCTGGCGCGCCGTTATCGCGGCGCGGGCGGCATCGGGATGCAGGTTCTCGGCCTGATCGGCGGACAGGCGGAAAATTTGCTGGAGCGGCTGCCTGACCGGGTGAAGGATCGCCTGGAAACGGCGACGGAGCAGGCGCTGCATGCGGCGTTGGAGGCTGCGACGCGCTCTCGCGGGGGGACGCTGCCCGACGGCAGCGCCTGGCTGAACAC
>JBAVQZ010000288.1:0-4946 GCA_049694515.1 Paracoccaceae bacterium
CAGTCATCCCAGACTGGAACGAAGCCCATCGGCGGGCCGACGCGAAAGAAATCGCCGAATGCTGGTATCTTGCCGAAAGCCCCGATCCCCCCCTGCATCAAAACGACTTCGGGCAGCTGAACTTGGACAGGGCCGGAAGCGCGAACGGATTCAGCACCGACCCGGACTGAAGCTGGAAGATCGCGATGCGCCCGCCGACATTGAAGATCACCCGCTTGCGGTCCGACACGTTGGTGCGCCTCACCTCGGCCCCGTCCAGCAGGCGGAACCATGCCCAGGGCCCGTCCCGGCTGACGCTGCTTTCGGTGTTGCGCGCGTCCGGCTCAAGGGTCAGCCGGGCAAGCCCGACATTGCCCGGCCATGTCACAGCCTTCGGTGTCGGCTGGCCGTCGCGATGCCGGAAAGACACTTCCTGCCCGTCGATATTCAGAGTCACTGAGCGCGCCTTGGGGTCCAGCGCCTCGGGCGTGATCTGGAACTTCACCGAGGGCTGCTCGCTGCCGGCGAAGAAGGCGTCGCGGATCTCGGCGGCGTATTGCATCTGTTGCAGCACCGAAGCCGAGATCCCCAGATCGACGTCATTGACGCGCTTCCACGACCATGGCCGCGACCGCGTGTCGATGAATTTCAGCAGGTTTTCGTCCACGAAACTGTCGATCAAACCGCCGGGGCCGAAGAGTTTCTGGAAATCCTGCATCGCCACATCGGCCCGGGCCCGCCGGTCGAAGGGATAGCGGTTGTCCAGCGCCTTTTCGCAGAACGGCAGGACCTGCGCCTGCCAGCGCGCATTGATCGACGAGCGTGTACCATCGGCGGTGATCCCGGAGGAGCCGCTGGCGATCTGCGCCGCCCAGCGCTGCATCGGTCCGGGGATGCGCGCCGCAGCTTCCTGGAATCGCTGGATCGCCTGGCCCCCGCTCCCGGAAAGCCCGGAATCCGCGCCCCCGCTGAACGACAGCTTGTTGAGCTCCTGATAGACCTCGGTCAGGGTCTGCATCATCTGGTCAAGCTGCGAGGGCTGGCCCTCCGGGCGGGCGACGAGATCCTGCAGCCAGGCGAACCGCTCCTCGACATAGCTTCCCGGCGGCTTGGGCTTGGAGTCGCCGCCGCCCGTATTCGCCGTAGAGCTTAGCGCGTCCAGCAGCACCTGCCCCTCGGTGCTGAGTTCGGCGCGCAACTCGAGATTGGCGAGTGTCGATGCGGTATCGCCCACCTTGTCCTTGTCGATCATCGACGGGTCCTTGGTCAGCTGCGTCTCCTTCGCGACGGCCGTCAGAACATTGACGATCGGCGACGTGGGGCCGGAGAGCACATTCGTCACCTCGACCGCGTGGCTGAGCGACTCCATCGGGATGATGTCGAGATCGGCCAGGATCGAGTCGTAGCGCTCGATATAGTCGTTGTAATAGAGGTCCAGCACATCCCGGCTAAGCGCGACAAGCGCCTGCTTGCTCTGTTCGGCCTCGCCCGCCGGGCCCAGCACCCAGCTTTCGCGCTGAACCCGCTTGGCCACGCCCAGCGCCTCGGACAGAAACACGTTGCGGAAGCCCGCATAGGTGAAGATCCCCTCGACCCCATCGCTGAGCGGCTTGCCCGAACTGCGGACCATGACCCGGCTGATCGCCGGACCGCCCACATCGGTCAGCCGCCATTTCGGCAAATCCTGCGCCGTCTGGCTGTTGATGATTCCGTTATAGACGCGCTGCGCCAACGGCATTTCCGACAGTATCTTCTGCACCCGCTCGACGAGCGGACCGTTGAGCGCGATCTTTTCCATCGGCTGATCGAGAAGCGCGCCCAGGTGATCGGCCAGATCGCTGCGAAGCTCTTCGCGCGCCGCACCGGGATAGGCCAGCGACCAGTCTATATTCATCCACTCCTTCACCAGATCGGTGTTCATCGGCCCCTGCTGGCCCAGCATCAGATAGACCTTCAATGCCTCATAGAGCAGATCCTTGTTGTTCATGTTCGCCTGCATCTGCTCTTCGAGGCGCAACAACAGGCGCGGAAGGAAATGTTGGTTCAGCGCGGCGCGATAGGTCTGGGCCGCCTGGGTGCCGATCACGTCCCCCTGATACAGGCCAAAGGTCACGCGCGTCGGCGGATCGGGATCGTTCACGGTAGGGTTGCCCGGCATGTCGCGCAGCACGTTCAGCGCGGGCACGACCGCCGGCAGGTCGGTGTCGCCGATCGGGCTGCCCGGGATCGCCGCGGCGGCGGTCCTGTACTCGGCGACGCTTGCCCTCGCCTGCCGGGTCAGTTCGCGGTTGCCCAGGTAGCTCCGGGTCCAGAGCGTCCCGACCCCGAGAACCAGCAACACCGTCGCGGCAATGGCGGCGCGCCGCGTCCAGCGATAGCGCCGCTCGACCTTGTCGTCGGCCGACACGAGACCGGCCTCGCGGAAGATCACCTGCGTGAACAGGCGCGTCAGGAAAAACGACCGCCCGGTGCCGCGTCCGGTGCCGATTGCCTGGCGGCCGATGCCGAAGGTCTTGGCCATGCCCATCATCAACCGGTCGATCGGCGTGCCCTCTTGCGTGCCCGACGTGAAATACACCCCGCGCAGCATGTGGCGCTTTTCGAAACGGCTGTCCTGGAACACCTCGGCCAGGAAATCGTCGGCGACCTGGCGGACCGACGCCACCTGGCTGGGAAAGCCGGCGACAAGGCTGCGGCGCTGATGGTCGGTCTCGGCCTGCATCCGTTCCAGCGACTGCGCATTGAGCCGCTCCAGCAGCGCGGCGAACTCGGTGTTGAAGGCGGCCACCGGCGAGCTTTCCGCCTTGCCCTTGGCCAGATCCAGCGTGAATCCCCAGACCTGCTCGCGCTCTTCCTTGCCCAGCGCGTCGAAGAATTCGGTGAACCCCGCGATCAGGTCCGCCTTGGTGAACAGCACATAGACCGGAAAGCGCACGCCCAGCTTCTCGCGCAGCTCGTTCAGTCGGCGGCGCACGGCCGTCGCATGGGCCTGCCGGGTGGTCTCGTCCTGAAGCGACAGATCGGCCAAGCTTATCGCGACGATCGCGCCGTTGATCGGCTGGCGTTTTCGGTATTTCTTAAGCAGGTTCAGAAAGCCGAGCCAGGCGGCGTTGTCGGCCTCGGCATCGCTTTCCTGCGTGGTGTAGCGGCCGGCCGTGTCGATCAGCACCGCGTCGTCGGTGAACCACCAGTCGCAGTTGCGGGTACCGCCGACCCCGCCGATCGCCGATTTGCCCATCTCGTCGGCCAGCGGGAATTTCAACCCCGAATTCACGATCGCGGTCGTCTTGCCGGCACCGGGCGGCCCGATCATGACATACCATGGCAATTCATAGAGATGCCGGCTGCCGAGCTTCGACTTGCGCAGCCGGTTCATGGCCGTTCTCAGCTTGCCCTTCAGATCGCCCAGCTCTTCGCTGACGACACTGTCGTCGGGGCCTTCGACGGCGGCCTCGGCTTTGGTGGCGGGCGCGTCGATTATGCCCTCTTCCAGCTTCTTCTCGCGGGCGCGGGCGCGCAGGAAGGTGATCAGGATGATCGCAAGCGCGATCAGGAAGATGATGTCGATCACCACGAACCGCACGATGGGCGAGTCGAAGGGGTGCCAGGTCTCGGTGGCGATGAACGGTCCGAAAAACCAGAAACACAGGCTCAGAATCGCCGCGATATAGATGATGATCGCGTAGCCCGAGGAAAGGGCGCGGAATACGGGTCTCAGCATTACGCGTCCGCCTTCATCAGGATGATTTCGATCCGGCGGTTCTTGGCCCGCCCTTCTGCCGTGTCGTTCGGGGCGATCGGCTCCTTGTCGGCGCGGCCCTCGGCGCTGAGCCGTCCGGGGTCATCCACCTGCGGCGCGATCATCTTCATTACCGACTCCGCGCGGGCCAGCGACAGTGCCATGTTCGACGGAAAGCGGGCGGAACGGATCGGCACGTTGTCGGAATGGCCGGCAATGATCACCTTGCCCTTCTCCTCGTTCAGCGCCTGCGCCACACGCTGCAGCGGCACCTCGAACCGGGACTGGAGCGAGTCCGAGCCAGACCCGAACATTCCCTTGCCGTTGATACGGATCGTCACGGTGTTGTTATCCTGGAACACGGTGACGATCCCGTCGTCGATCTCCTCTTTCAGGAACCCCTTGACCTTCTCGACATCCACCTCGGGCGGCGGCGGGGGTGGCGGGGGTGGCGGCGCGCGGCGCTCCAGTTCGGGAACGGCGCCGGTATCCAGCACCGAGAGCTGCCCGACAAGGCGATCGGTGGAAGTGCCAAGCGCATAGCTGAACCCGACGAAGCCCAGGCTCAGGATCGCGGCGGCGGTCGCGACGGCGATCCATACTGTCCGCCAGGCCGACAGGGCCCTGTGCGGCAGGTCGAGCCCCTTCCAGTGCGGCGCCAGGTCCCGCTCCACCGCGCCGCGCTGGGCGCGGATCAGCCGGGCCAGCCCGTTCCGGATCTGCAGATGCTTGTCCGCGCCGCCCTGTTCCACCCTGAGCCGCCCCTCGAACCCCAGCGAGAGGCACATGTAAAGGAACTCCAGAAGCTCGATGTTGTTGGCCGGGTCCTTCTCGAGCCGGGCAAGGAGGTCATAGAACCTATCGCCCCCCACGGTCTCGCGGTGGAATGTGCCCACCATGGATTGCTGCGCCCAGATCGACTCCTCGCCCCAGGGCGTGTTGAGCACCACGTCGTCGAGCGTCGCGCAGATCGCATAGCGCGCGATCTTGACGGTCTGCGCGTCGATCCCCGCCTGAAGCGCCCGGTTCTCGAACGCCCGCACCTCGGCGACGACGCTCTGGCGCAGTTTGTCCGGGTCCATGTGCTGCGCCCTGTTGCGGATGCGGCTGGCAAGCGAAAAAAGCGTCGTCGCGCAGGCGTTCAGCCGGTTCATGCCGGTCGTCCCGTCGGATATCGCGGCCTTGCCGGCCGCGTCGGACGTCCCGCCGGACGCGGACGGCACGCCGT
>JBAVQZ010000289.1:0-2630 GCA_049694515.1 Paracoccaceae bacterium
GCGAGCGGCTGGCCGAACAGCCGTATCTCGCCGGCTTCGGGGTGAACCAGTCCGGCTGCAAGCGCCAGAACCGTGCTCTTGCCGCCGCCGCTGGGGCCGGTCAGCGCGATGATCCGGCCGGGCGTCAGCGACAGGTCGAACCCTTCGAGCACGGGGCGCGCGGCGCCGGGATGCCGATAGGTCACACCTTGCATCGCCAATGGTGGCGTATTTACGGGATCGGGGTGGCGGACCCTGGCGGGAGGCGCCTGCGTCTCCTTGGGCAGAAGCGCGGTCACGCGCCGCGCCGAATCCTGCATCCGGCCCAGATCGGCTATCCCTCGGCGCAGCGGTCCGATGGTCTCGGCCACTGCCAGCGTCGCGAAAAAGGCCAATGCGGCCTGTGCGGCCGAAATAGTGCCGCTTATGGCCAGCGTCCCGCCCAGCCACAACGCGCCGCCAGCCGCCAGGGTGGCCGTCAGCGAAAGCGCCACGCCCGCCTGCCGCTCGACCCGGTCAAGATGTCGCAGCGCGTCGCTGAGCCGTGCTTCGGCCAGATGCACCGAGGCGGTCTGATCGGTCACCCGGCCATAGACGGCCAGGTCGTCGCGGGCGCGCAAAAGGTCGATCAGGCGGATGCGGAAAGCCTGCAATGCCGTTTCCGCCCGGCGCGATGGCGACCGCGCCCTGCGGGCCACCCAGGTCAGCGCGGTACCGGTTCCGAAGGTGAAACTGGCAAAGATCCACAAAGCCAGGCGCGGGTCGGTCAGCCAAGCGATCAGGACGAATCCGCCGGAATAGACAAGCATCGCCGTAAACGCGGGGATGAACAGGCGCAGCGCAACACCATCCAGCGCGTCGACATCCGCCACCAGACGGTTCAGCGTTTCCGCACCGCGCATGCGCGAAAGCCGCGAATAGGGCAGGGCCAGGACGCCGGTCAACAGACGCACGCGTATCTCGGTCAGGCTTTTCAGCGTGGCGTCATGCGTAAGCAGACGCTCGCCATAACGCGCCGCCGTGCGCCCCAGCGCCAGCATGCGCACCCCGGCGCTGGGCTGAAACAGGTTGAATGCGATGCCGATACCGGCCAGCCCCGCCGCCCCGGCGGCGGTGATGAACCAGCCTGACAGGCCCAGCAGGGCAACCCCGGCGGCCACGACGATGACCGCCAGCGCGGTGCCCCGCGCCAGCGACGGGCGCTGGCCCGACCAGATCAGCCGCAGGATTCGCCACAAGTGTCTCATGCCCCCTCCCGGCGCAGAACCGCTTGCCTTTCCATGCGCGCCGCAAGCGCGGGATCATGCGTGGCGACGATCAGCGCCGCGCCCTCCCGCACCAGCCCGAGAAGGCCCTCGGTGACCAGCGCGGCGGTCTCTTCGTCCAAGTCTGCGGTCGGCTCGTCGGCCAGAAGCAACGCCGGGCCGCCAAACGCCGCGCGCGCCAGGATCAACCGTCGTGCCTCGCCGCCCGAAACGCCCGCCCCGCCTTCGCCCAGAATAGTGTTCAGTCCGCGTGGCAGCCGCGCCACTATGCCTTCGGCCCCGGCCAGGCGCAGCGCACCTTCCAGCGGGCGCGGGGAAGCGCCCGCGGCCAGCGTCAGGTTGCGGCGCAGGCTGGCCGAAACGAATCGCGGCACCTGCGGCATCCACCCCAGACGGGCGCGCCAGGCATCCGCGGTGTCCGCGTTCAACGCGGTTTCGCCAAGCTGAATGTGACCCTGTTCCGGCGTAACAAGACCCGCCAGCAGGCGCAGGAGGGTCGTTTTGCCCGCGCCGCTTGGCCCGGTAACGGCCAGCGTCTCCCCCTGTTCCAGCGCAATGTCGGGAAAGCGGATCAGACGGCCGTCCGGCAGGCGATGCGCCAGCCCGATTGTGCGAAGCGGCAGCGGCGCCGGTAGCCCGGCGGCGGCGCCCCCTGTCCCGGGAAAGGCGGTTTCCGGTCTTGCCTCCAGCTCCTCCAGATCCTGTGCGACGGCCTGCGCGGCGGCCTTGTCGTGCCAGGCGGCGGCGAGATCGCGCAGCGGTTGGAAATAGTCGGGCGCCAGCAGCAGCAGGAACACCCCCTCGGCCGGGGTCAGGGGCGCGCCATAGGCGCCCCAGCCAAGCGCCCCCAACAGGGACAGGCCGACATAGACCGCCACCATCGCCACGCCGAGCGCTGCGAAAAGTTCCAGCACGGTCGAAGAGAGGAAGGCGATGCGCAGCACCTCCATCGTGCGGCCGCGCAGGGCGTCGGCGCTTTTTCGGAAGCGGGCGGTGCTGCGCTCACCGGCATCCAGCAGCCGGATGTCCACCAGCGCCGAGAGCCGCTCCAGCAGCAGCACGTTCATGTCGGTCAGTTCCTGCATTTGCCGTTTGCTGGCCTCTTTCGCCGCCATGCCCACCAGCGCCATGAACACCGGAATCAGTGGCCCGGCGACCAGAAGGACCAGCGCCACCGCCCATGAGAACCAGGCCGACACCGCCAGCAGGACGGGCGGAAGCACCATGACCCGAATGCGTGCCGGCGCATAGCGGGTCAGATAAGGGGTCAGCGCGGCCAGTTTCTCGGCCGCCAGCGTCGCTGTTTCGGCGGCGGGCGGGCGGTTCGGATCCTCGGCGGTGCGCCGCGCCTCGCGCACGACGAGCCTTGATCGCTCGGCCTTGAGC
>JBAVQZ010000290.1:0-2421 GCA_049694515.1 Paracoccaceae bacterium
GGATGGATTTGCCCGCGCCGGTCTCGCCGGTCAGCACGTTCAGGCCGGGCTGAAACGACAGCTCCAGCCGGTCGATGATCAGCAGGTCCCGGATGTCGAGACTGCGCAGCATGGATCAAGGTCCCCCGTGACGACTCAGAGCCATTCGCCCTTGATCATCTGGCGATAGACCGTCCGCAGCCAGCCGGTGCCGCGCGCCTCGGGCGACAGGCCCTTGCCCTTGAGCAGGTTGAAGCCGTCCTTGTACCAGTCGGTCGAGCGGAAGTTGTAGCCCAGGATGGCGCCGGCGGTCCGCGCCTCGTCGTCCAGGCCCAGCGCCAGGTAGCACTCGATAAGGCGATAGAGCGCCTCGGCCGTCTGCGTGGTGGTCTTGTAGTCCTCGACCACCGTGCGGAAGCGGTTGATCGCGGCGGTGTAATGACGGCGTTTCAGGTAGTAGCGGCCGACCTCCATCTCTTTCGCGGCGAGGTGGTCGAAGGCGAGATCGAATTTCAGGATCGCCGACTGGGCATATTCGCTGTCGGGATAGCGTTCGATCACCGTGCGAAGCGCCTGGAGCGCCTGGAAGGTCAGGCCCTGGTCGCGGCCCACCAGATCGATCTGGTCATAGTAGCTCAGCGCCAGAAGATACTGTGCATAAGCTGCGTCCTCGTCGGCCGGGTAGAAGTCGATGTAGCGCTGCGCGGCGGCGCGGCTGCTCTCGTAATCCTTGGCCTGGTGATAGGCGTAGGCCTGCATGATAAGGGCGCGCTTGGCCCACTCGGAATAGGGATAGAGCCGCTCGACCTCCGAGAAGGTCTCGGCCGCCTTGGCGGCTTCGCGCTTGTTGGCGCCTTCCAGCTTGAACTCGGCCTGCTTGTAGATCTCCTGAGCCGAGTAGCTTTCCATCGGGCGTTCCCTGGAGCCGCCACAGGCCGCCAGAACCGCCAATGCCGTAACCGCCCCGACGAGCCTTGCGCGCGACCTGATCTTGCCCATGAAACGCCTTACCCCATCGTCTTGTCCCGCGGCGGATTTGTCTCCGACGCAGCCTCCCCGCTGTCCTAGCACAGAAAAATCCGGTGCAAAACGTCTTTGCGGGGGATTTTGAAAGGCTCAGGCGACGGCGCGAAGATCGGCGGGTCTGACCCCAACGCCAGGCAGGCGGCGCGCCATCACGGCGTCGCAGGTTTCCATGCGGAAGGCCCCCGGCCGCGCAAAGAGTGTCCGCAGCAGGCGATTGGTCAGGGCATGTCCGGCCCGCAAACCGGTATAGCGGCCCAGAATCGGGGCCCCCGCCAGGGCGAGATCACCCAGCGCGTCGAGCATCTTGTGCCGCACCGCCTCGTCGTCATGGCGCAGGCCGCCGGGGGTCAGCACCTCGCCTCCATCGACCACGACGGCGTTTTCCAGGCTGCCGCCCAGCGCCAGACCGTTGGCGCGCATCGCCTCCACGTCGCGCTGACGGCAGAAGGTTCGGCTGTCACACAGCTCGCGCACGAAAGTCCCGTTGGCCATGTTCAGCGTCTTTTCCTGACGGCCGATCGCGCGGTCCTTGAATTCTATGTGAAAGTCGATCTCCAGCGTGTCGGCCGGATCCAGCCGCGCGCTGGCGAAGCCGTCCGACACCTCGACCGTTTCAAGAATACGAAGCGCGCGGCTCGACGCGTCGAGCTGCTGCAGGCCACGCCCCATGAAGCCCGCGACGAAGGCCGCCGACGAGCCGTCGAGGATCGGCACTTCGGGGCCGTCGATCTCGATCAGCGCGTTCTGGATGCCGCACCCCGCGAGGGCGGCCATCACATGCTCGACCGTCGAAACCGAGACGCCGGCCCGGTTCACGATCTTGGTGCAGAGCCGCGAGGGCACGACCGCATCCCAGAGCGCGGGGATCATCGCGTCGGCGCCGACGACGTCGGTGCGGCGGAACCAGATTCCGTATTCGGCCGAGGCAGGGTGAACGGTCATGCGGACAGGCCGGCCCGAATGAAGGCCGATACCGGAAAACCCTGCGCGTGATTTCAGCGTGGTCTGCAAGCTGCACCTGTCATGTTGCGCCGGACAGTCCCCGGACCGGCACTCACGACCTACGCATCCGGGCGGGCAAGCTCAACTCAATCTTTGCAACGTAATGAAACATCCCCCGTGAGGGGTCGGCAAAATCCCGCCAAGCAGGCGAGAAACGCAGCCCAATACTCTGATAACAAAGAAAAAGGGCCGGTCAGACCGGCCCTTATCCACAGGCATTTGGTGTTCGGTTCAGTTCGCCTGGCGGCGCAGGAAAGCCGGAATTTCGATGCGCTCCTGCTCGGCGTCCACCTCATCCTCTTCGTGATAGCTCTGAACCGGCGGCTGTTGCCGGGCGGGCTGGGCCTGGCGCGACGGCGCCTCATGGCCGTGCCCGGCCATCCGGTTGATCAGCGAGCCGATACCGAAGCGGGC
>JBAVQZ010000291.1:0-12794 GCA_049694515.1 Paracoccaceae bacterium
GGGCGGGGAGGTGCTCGGCCACCATCCGTTTCACCCCCGACAGCGCGGGATGGGCGAGGTTGCGCTCCAGATCCGCCCAGACCCGCGGCAGCAGGTCGGTGTAATGGGGCTTGCCGTCACGCAGGCAAAGCCGGGTGAACACGCCGAGTATCCGCAGATTGCGCTGCGCGCCCAGCGTCGCGAACGCCTGGCGAAACCGCGCGTCGTCCCGGCCGGTGGCGGCAAGGTAACGGGCGATCATGGCCTCGCGCAAGGTGTCCGGCACGTCGCGCCGCGCGTCCTGAAGCAGCGAAACGAGGTCATAGGCTGGGTGGCCCGCCATGGCGTCCTGGAAATCCAGCAGGCCGACCCGCGCGACACCGCTGCACCCAGGGAGCCACAGCAGGTTCTCGGCGTGGTAGTCGCGCAGGATCAGCACCGGCGCTTCGGCGGCGACGCGGCTCAAGACAGTCTCTGTTTCGGCCTGGAATGCGTTTCGAACTGGGGCGTCCGGACGCGACGCGTTGGCGCCCGGCAGATACCAGTCTATGGCCAATGCGGCGAGGTCGGCCATCAAGGGCGGGGAGTATGTGGCCAGCCCGTCCGGCAAGGGATGCCGGTGCAATTGCGCCAGCAGGTCCGTCGCGGCGGCATAGAGGGTTTCCTCGATCTCCGGCCGGGCCGGTATGACGCGGGCGAAAAGGTCGTCGCCCAGATCCTCAAGCAACAGGAACCCGTTCTCCGCGTCCTCGGCGATGATGCGCGGCGGGGAAAGCCCCAGCTTCGCCAGATGGCCGGCGATGCGGATGAAGGGGCGCACATCCTCGCCCTTCTCCGGCGGCGCGTCCATCAGCACGGCGGTCGCGCCGTCCTGCGGGGCGGTCAGCCGGTCATACCGCCGGTGCGAGGCGTCGCCGGCCAGCACATGGCGCGTTGCATTCCCCCAGCCGGCGCGCTTCAGAAACGCGTCGGCAAGCGCGCTCCGGTCACTCATGCGCCACCTCCGCCAGAAGCGGCGCCCAGCGCGGATCGGTGGCAGAGAGCGTCAGCACACGGGTCTCTTCGGCCGCGCCATGCGCAAAGGTCAGGTGCAGCGCGCCCGGTGGCGCAAGGTCGCCCAGCCGGTCGGGCCATTCGACAAGGCAAAGCGCGGTCTCGAACGCCTCCGCCAGCCCCAATTCAAGCACATCGTCGGGATGGGACAGTCGGTAAAGATCGGCATGCCAGATCTCCAGCGGGCCGGCGAAATAGGTCTGAACCAGCGTGAAAGTGGGCGAGGGCACGTCCTCGGCGCGCCCCGCGTCCGCCAGTCGCGACTGGATCAGCGCGCGCGCGAAATGCGTCTTGCCCGCCCCTATCGGACCGTCGAGCAGCAGCACGTCGCCGGCGCCCAGACGTGCGCCCAGCCGCTGCGCGAGATGCGCCGTTTCGTCGGGTGAGCGGAGGGTTCGCGTGATGGAAAGCGGCGCGGTTGTCACGGACATGGCGCCAGTTTTAACGTGCCGTTCCGGGCCCGCAAGTCCAGATCAGACCGGTGCGTCAGAAACCGCCGGATGAGCCTCGGGCGCCAGCGTTGCGGCGGCGCTCACCGTCGAGAAGCCGATCAGGGTCGCGCCGCCCGCGATGGGCGTCAGGCGGCATTTCAGAGGCCGTCCATCATGCAAACGGACCGCGCCTTGCCAGTCCTTCCTGGTGCTTCCCTCGGTGATCCGGTCCCGGACCACATTCCACGCCGGCGACGGTTCGCACCGGGTCTGCCAGTGCAGCAACGCTTCGTGAACATCAATATCCCCCAGCGTCATCGACGGATCCCGCCCCCAAAGCCGGACATAGGCAGCGTTCGACATGGTCAGAACTCCGGAGGAAGAAAAGATGGCGATCGCCTCGTCCATGCTGTCGAGCACTGCCTGGCCCATCTCGATCTCTGCGCGAAATCGTCGCGTCAGGCTGATCTCCGAGCTGATATCCTCGAACAGGAAGGCGACAGCGCCATCGGGATGCGGACGGCCCGACACCCGATATGTCTGGCCGCTGTGCATCGTCCAGGTCTCTTCATAGCCGCCGCTGGCCGCGTCCTCTTCGAGGGCGGTCATCTTCTCGCGCCACGTCTTGTAGTTTTTTGGCTCGGGCATGATCTGATGTTCGCGCAGTTGGTCCAAGAAGGCGAACAGCGTCGGACGCATCGCCAGAAACTGCGGGTCCAGACGGCAAAGGTCCACCAGCGCCGGGTTGAACATCACAAGGTTCCGGTTGCGGTTGAAGATGGCAATGCCGGTGGGTAGCCCGGCGAAGGTCTTGGTGAGGGTCTGAATGAATTTCGTCAGCGCCGTTTCGGCCTGCGCCGCGGCGTCGGCTGACAGGGCGAAGAACATAGGCTTGCCCTGCTGGGGGAAGGCCATGCAGTCGAACCATTTTTGCGTGCCGTCCGGCAGGGTGACAGACAGCCGACGAGGGGCGAGATCATCCGACATCGGTCCGGAACCGGTGGCGTCGAACAGGTGGGGCAGGGGCCAGATCAGCGCGTCCTCGCCCGGCCGGGTCTCCTCGACCAGCGTCATGTAGGCGCGGTTGGCCCAGATCACCGCGCCTTCCGCGTTTTGCTGCCAGGCCAGCGCCGGCATCTGCGCGACGACCTGCCTGAGCATGTCAAGCTCTGCATCCAGCGCGGCGAGGCTCTGCCGGTCTATGCCGGCATCCTCGGCGCTCCGCGGCGGGTCGATCAGTTCGATCCGTGCGAGCGCCCCGGACATGCGCGCTCGGAGCAGGGCCTGTCCGTCCGCCTCTTCAACAGCGATTTCACCTGCGGCGGCCAAGTCGCGCATTTTAGTCGCAAGACCGGGAAAGCGCGGGCCGAGAAGCGCCGTCAGCCGGTGCCAGTCGCTTGGATTGCGCGGCGCCTGCGACAAAAGCCGGTGCGCCGCACGCGTTGCGTCCACCAGGGACTCGTCATCGAAAAGAAAGACAGTGTCCTCATTCGAAAACTGTACTGCGGTGCCCTGCGGCCGGGGCCACGCCGGCAGGAAGGAAACCAGAAGGAGCGCGGCCAGCGCGGTCAGCAGTGAACTTGCCACAAGGGCAGCCGCCATCGCCCAGTTCAGATCCATTCCCGGAACCCGTCGTCACACCTGTCCATTTTGTAAACTCTTGGTGATAAAGGTTAAGCAGGCGTTAACGGCGCGAGTCACGTCAACCAACGCAACTTCAGCGTTAGCCGCCGAATCGCTGATTCTGTCCCAGCGCAGCGCTTTCCGGCTGCAGAATGGGGGCGACTGTATTGCGGGGCCAAACCACCTCGACCACGGCGCCGCAGCGTTCGGGCTTCTCGCCGCCTTCGAGAAACGGGTCATGACCATTGGCGAAGGTCACCTCGGCGCCCGACCGCTCCAGAAGGGTTTTCGCGATGAACAGGCCCAGCCCCATCCCTTCGTATTCCGGGCGCTTGCGCCGCTCGCCGTGGCCACGGCGCCGGCGCACGAACGGGTCACCCAGGCGGCCAAGCACATGCGGCGAGAATCCGTCGCCGTCATCCATGATCCGAACGCCGATCCGCGTGTCGGACCACTGCATTTCGATCCAGACATTCGCCTTTGCGAAGTCCACGGCGTTCTGGATGAGATTGCGCAGGCCGTGAATGATCTCGGGGCGGCGGCGAATGCTGGGCTCGCGCGGGTCGCTGCCCTCGGCCGGGGAAAGCTCGAAATGCACGGTCTTGCCCCGGTTCTGATGCGGTTCGGCCGCCTCGCTGACGACATTGGCAAGCGGCGCGACCTGCACCTGAAGGTCGTCCTTTCCCGTCCGGCCCATCGAGCGCAGGATGTCACGACAACGGTCGGCCTGGTCGCGGATCAGCGCGGCGTCGTCGCGAAGATCGGGCGCCTTGGACAGATCCTCGATCAGTTCGCTGCTGACCAGCTTGATCGTCGCCAGCGGTGTGCCCAATTCATGTGCGGCGGCGGCGATGACACCGCCCAGGTCGGTCAGCTTCTGTTCGCGCGCCAGGGCCATCTGCGTCGCCAGAAGAGCGTCGGACATCGAGTTGATCTCGGACGCGACGCGCCCGGCAAAGACCGACAGGAAGGTCACGCCGATCAGGATCGACACCCAGAAGCCGAACAGAAAGATCGCCGGCAGTTCAAGCACCTGGCCCGCCGTGTTCCGCAGCGGCACGTGGACGAGGGCGATGATCGTCACCAACACGCCCGCCGTGAGTCCGAGGATCAGGGTCGATTGAAGCCTCAGCGCAGTGGCGGAAATCGTCACCGGCGTGAGGATCAGCAGCGCGAAAGGGTTGTTCAGTCCCCCTGTCAAAAGCAGCAGGAAGGCCAACTGCGTGACATCGAACAGCAGCATCAGCATCGCCTCGGACTCCGACAGGCGCTTGTTCTCGGGGAAGATGAAGATCGCGGTCAGGTTGGCGATGATCGCCGCGCCGATCGCCAGGAAGATCAGCCCCAGGTCCAGTTGCAGCCCGAACCAGAACTGCGCCACCGAGATCGCCACGGTCTGGCCGACGATCGCGACCCAGCGCAGCCATATCAGCGTCCTCAGGCGCACCCACTGGCTGCGCTCCCTCTGACCGAGAAGGCCGATACCCTCAGCGTCCGCCATGACCGCGCGCATTCCCCTGTGGCAAGTCGTTCCCTTGTATATCCCGGCGATCCGGTGGATCAATGCGCGCGATTCCAAGCAGCGGGAGAGACACCGTGACTCGTACCATTGCCCTTCTGTCCGCCGTCCTGGTCGCAGTCCTGCTGGCCGTCGGCGCCTATTTCGCCCTCTTTTCCCACTCCGGCGACGAGTTCGCGGATTGCCGGGGCGCGACGATCGCCGGTGGCTCCGCGTCGATCGGCGGGCCCTTCACCCTGGTCAACGAGGACGGCGAGACGGTCACTGACAAGGATGTGATCACCAAGCCCTCGCTGCTCTATTTCGGCTATACCTTCTGCCCCGACGTCTGCCCGCTGGACAATGCCCGAAACGCCGATGCCGTGGATCTGCTGGACAAGCGCGGTCATGACGTGACGCCGGTCTTCATCTCGATCGACCCGGCGCGCGACACGCCCGAGGTAATGGCAGAGTTCACCGATTACCTTTCGCCAAAGATGATCGGGCTCACCGGCTCGCCCGAACAGGTCAATGCAGCATCGCAGGCCTATCGCACCTATTTCAAGAAACAGCCCTCGGACGATCCGGACTATTACCTGATGGACCACTCCACCTTCACCTACCTGGTGTTCCCGAAGGACGGCTTCGTGGATTTCTTTCGGCGCGACGTGACGGCCGAGCAGATGGCCGACCGTGTTGCCTGCTACGTCGATGCCGGGGCGGAGTGACGCGCGGGAAAATTGACCACCCCCCCGGAACGCCCTAGAACCATTCCAAAGCGAAATGGGGACAGCCCGAGGAGGCGGCATGGCCGAACGCGAAATGCAGGAGCTGGGACAGGACAGGTCCCTGCTTCTCGTCGATGATGACGAAGCGTTTCTGCGCCGTCTGGCGCGGGCGATGGAAAAGCGCGGCTTCGAGCCGGAAATGGCCGACTCCGTCGCCGCGGGCAAGGCGATCGCAACCGCCCGTCCGCCGGCCTATGCGGTGATCGACCTTCGGCTCGAGGATGGCAACGGTCTGGATGTGGTCGAGGTGCTTCGGGAAAAGCGCCCGGACTCCCGCATCGTCGTGCTGACCGGATACGGCGCCATCGCGACCGCCGTGGCTGCGGTCAAGATGGGCGCCACCGACTACCTTTCTAAACCCGCCGACGCCAATGACATAACCGCGGCGCTTCTGGCGTCCGACGACGCGCCGCCGCCGCCGCCCGACAACCCGATGTCGGCCGACCGCGTGCGGTGGGAGCATATCCAGCGCGTCTATGAGCTGTGCGACAGGAACGTGTCCGAAACCGCAAGGCGACTGAACATGCACCGACGTACCCTGCAACGCATCCTGGCCAAGCGAAGCCCGCGTTAGGCGGTGCCTCAGAACTCCATGATGAAGGACAGGTTCAGGCCGTAGTTGAACATCTCGCCCGTGCTCAACGAGGTGGTGTATTGCGTCTCGCCGCTGCCGGTATAAGTGCCCGAGGTTCCGCCTGGATCGAAACTCGTCGATCCGTTGGGCACTGCGGTGTTGGTGAAGGTGGGCACATCCGACATGTATTTCGCGAAAAGACCGAAGGACACGAGTGTTCCGGGTCTGAACTCGCGCGTAAGGTTGACCGACAGCCGCCCAAGGGCCGAGCCCCCGCTGTAGGTTTCGTGGCCGCCGTTTATCGTTGAAAGCCTGTCGCCACCCACAAGAGCGGTAGCGGAGCCCTTGTAGTGCCCCCAGTAGGTTGCCCAGCCGCCCATGAAGTCCATCGAAAGCCCCCATCCCTGCGAAAGCGGGCGCGACATTCCCAGCCCGCCGATGAGTCCGGCATACTGGGTTCTGAGAACATCATCCTGTTCAAAGCCGACAAACGGGAGCGCGCCTGTCGAAGTCGGGTCATTGATGTTGACGGACGTCAGGCGGCTCACGTCACGGCGCATATATTGATAGGTCGGCCCGATTTTCGGGGTCAGGGTCCAGCCGTTCTCCCGATGCAGCACTGTCTTGAACAGCATTTCCTGGGAAAACTGGAAGACCGAGTCGTTCAGCCGTGATGTGACGGTGGAGCCTTCCAGGTCGCCAACGCCGACGAAGGAAAACCCCGTGTCGTCAAAGACCGCGCCGAAGGCGCTGGATGCACCCGTTCCACCATCCGTTGTCACGGCCAGAAAGGCGCCGCCGGTCTGGGTCAGGCTGGTGGCCGATACCGATGTCGAATTTCCCGCTCCGGCCGGAGATGAAGTGCTGATCGAAATGGAGGCGGTGTCGCCGCTGCTGTCGGTGATGTTCGCCGTAGCATCCCCCTGAGCGCCGGACGCGCTGTCCGGCGCATTCAGGGTTATGTCGCCGTCGGGGCCGGTGCCGCCGGTGAATTGCAGCGTGCCGTTGTTGGTCACCGGGGCCACGTCGCTGCTGTCGCCGCTGCCATAGGACAGCGTGCTGTTCCATTCAAGGAACAGCGGCGAGTCGCGGAAGCTGCCGATTTCGAAGTTCCGCTGATAGGTCACCACCGGGCCGGCGATCCGGGCGCTGGACGAACTGTGCCCTGCGCCGGGCAGAACAGGATTCAGGGTGACCGCAGGCGGTTCCGAGAATCCGAACCCGAAATGGATCCCCTCGCGCGGCGGGATGAAAGACAGGAACGGATCGCCACTTCCCGCCTGCTGCGCAAGGGCGGCTGGCGAGAGAAAAAGACATATCAGAACGCAAAAAATTGATCGCAATACCCGGCCCCGCAAAGAATGCTGCCCGCCATGGATTGCACGCAAGGCAGTCCCCCTAAGACGGTGGCGAAACCAACCACCGTCGGGAACCGACTTTAGAATAAAACGAATCTTCCAAAAAGATCTGTCTTCAATTCGGCGCCGAAATCGCCAGACGTGTCAAAAGTGCCACTAGCTGCGGTTGCCGCGACGTGTCGGTTTTCCGCATGATCGTGCCGAGCTGATTGCGGAGTGTCTGTTTCGACATCTGGCGTTTGGAGGCGTATTCGCCGATGGTTTCGCCTTCCAGCAGCGATATGGCCAGATCCGACTCCTTGGCCGACAGGCCGAACGTCCGCCAGAGCGCGTCGTGGCTCAGACCCAGCGGCTCGTCGCAGTCCTGGGCCACCAGCGCGTAATGAGTGCGCGTCTCCTTGGAGATGGCACGGGCGCCACGGTCGAACTTCGCACCGGTGTTCAGCTTTGTGATCGTGACGAACTGGCGGCCTGCGCCGTCGGTCTTTTTCAACGAGATCATCGCCGTCCGCCGCTTCGGGTTGGAATGCAGCGCATGCACCGCGGCTTTCAGTTCGGCCGCGGAAACCGGTTCAATCGCATGAAGGCAGCCGTCGGCGCTGACCATGAGGGAATCCATCCGCCCGGTCAGGGCGTCGGCGCGCGCGTTCATGTTGTGGACAAGGAAATCCCGGTCGATCAGGAACGTCGGGAAGGAGAAAAGCTCGAGCACGCTGACGGTCAGCTGGCTTTCGACCGCGTGATTGTGATTCAGCTGGCAAATTCGTGCGGCGCGGACGATATGCGGCGCGAGTTCTTCCAGAACCTTCCGGGCGAGGGGGGCGTTCTTGTTTTCCTGCCGTTCGAGATATCTGACTTCAAGCACAAGCTGCCGCGTGCCGCTGCGGCTTATGACAAAACCGGACGCGCAGTCCAGCGCACCCCAATTGCGCAACCATTGACGATAGAACCGCGTCTCTTTGAACGTCTCGCGATCCAGCAACTCGCGGTCCTGATAGACCCGCCCGACTTCCTGCTGCCATTGATGCTGGAACCAAAGGTTCTGCGTCGCAAGATCGACGACGTAGGAGCGGGCGGCGTCGTCGCCCAGTCCGCGATGCAGAAGATAGTTGCCTGACGGCCGGACAGTGTCCTGACCGAAAAGCATGATCGCTGCATCCGGAATTTCATTCTTGACCAGGTCGAGAGTTGCCTGGAAATAATCGCCCTCGAACGCTGACTCGTAAATCATGTCAACGTTGACCGCCGAAGCCGGCGTCAGCTGCCGCATCATCATTTGTATCCCCCCCCCAGAGGATAGGAACCACTTCGCATCTGAAGAAATTCAGGAACGACAAGACTCCGATGGCTCAATTTTTATCCCGGCCGGGCACCGGGTCATTGACGGAAATCATGCAGTCCGGTGGGTGCTGACGAAAAAAACACTGTGATGCATGCGTGCCACCGACATCTTCGTCTGGAGTCCGGCGATCTTCCTTTCGAGGTGATCAGTCGCACGAAGGCACGGGTCATAGGTGCGAATCGCCATGAACCCGTGCGTTCGATGGTCCGTTTCAAGGCATCAAATCTGGGCGGAGCAGATCTCCGTGCCGTCAGAAGTTATCGTGAGACGCGCGAGAAACCGGTCCCCAGCCCGGGAGTTGACCATGACGGTCCCGATCACGCGGGGTTTGTTGGCCTGGAGCGAAAACAATCCGCGCTGGGCGACGTTGGAACTCCCGCTCGGTCCTTCGGACTTCACGATGAAACTGTAGCCCCCGGCCGCCTCGTTATCCGACCAGACGACACCGACGAGTTCGACGCCTCTGTCGACGGGACGACTTCGGATTTCACATTGTATCTCTTTCATCGCAACCGCCTTCTGCGGGTAAACCGCCATGCAAGCCCCAAGGATGAGTGCGGGCAGGACCAGGGAAAGCGCCCTGCCCGTGGTCATGCTTTGAGACTGACGTCTCGGTCTATGCCGTCTCAGGGTGAAGATCTCGGCCATTTCTGACCCCTCCGATTTCACAGACATCCGACCCGGTTGAGTCCCGCATCGCCAGCCGTCATCTCAGTTCTGATTCACGCCGAAATGGGCCGTCACCTGGATACGCGACGATGCGTCGCTGCGCGTGATGGAGAAGGATACGGGATTGCGAGACTGGATCTGGAAACTGCCGTAAGTCTGGAAATTTCCGACCTGTGTGGCGGTACTGGTAAAGCCGTTGCCGATCTGAGTGATGGCGGAGGTGTTGAACCGGCCGTCCTGCATGACTGCCACAGTGTTTCCACCGCCAAGTTGAACGATGCCGGACGAGTTTATTCCTTCCTGCATGGTTCGCTGCATGTTGCCAATGCCAATCTGCACGACCTGGGACGAGTTCTGGGCGAAGCCGAGACCCGGCGTAAGAAACAGAATGGCCGCCGCCAAATGAATACGCATGATAACCTTCCTTTTCTTTTTTGAGCAATGAATTGAACCGGGTTACGCTGATCCGCCGGCCGACCCGGTATCAGCCAAACCTGCCGGACCCTTGACGGTAGTTCCGGCAGGTCGGCTGACGGGGCTATGCCGGGATGCGGTCTGTCACGCCGCCGACCTGGGCCGGCGGCCGACTTCGGCCTGGCGGGGGCGGCGCAAATGGTCGCCCCCGGCCTGATAGTGGCAGATCAGTAGCCTTGGTAGACAACCGAAACGTTGCCCGCACCGAACTGGACGGTGTTGGAATTGTCGTGCGAGCCGGCCTGCGTCGTGAGGGACGCGTTGCCCCAGCCAATCTGGGCAGTGCTCGACGTGTTGCGATGGCCACCTTGCGCGGTGCCAGAGAAGTTACCCACGCCCGCCTGGAAGGTCGAGGAACTGTTGAGGAAGCCGGTCTGCAGGGTGCCGGAATAGTTGAAGGCGCCAAGCTGAGTGGTCCCCGAAGCGTTGCCCCAGCCAAACTGGACGGTGTCCTGGTTGTTGCCGAAGGCGAAGGCGCCGCCGGCGCTCAAGAGGGTCGCTGCAACTGCCGGAATAATGAACTTTCTCATCTCAAATTCTCCTGTTTCGTGCGCCGTGCTAGCGCTGGTTGATCGCGCCGGACCGTTTGCCCTGGCTGCCACATCAATCTAACGAGGAGAGGAAAATTGCTGAAAACCTATGTCATAACGAAATTTATGAAAACAGATCGGGAATTCAACGAAATGATATTTTCCCACGCGTTCGCGTCATTCCGTTGAGGATTCGTCCTGCCACATGCAGCGTTCATCCGCGCAAGCGGAACGAAATCATGGATTCTGTGCTGAATGTTCGTAAATTCGGTATATTCATACTAACCGACTGGTATGGACTCTCGCCCCGAACCGGCCTTGACAGCCCCGCGCCGCCCGAAACCGCGTCGCATGCCGCAACCTGCGCGGGGAACCGCCACTTGGTTCCGGAATCGAAGACACGCAAATTCATTCGTCCCTGTGGCCGGAGTTCAGGCCAATCGGGCATCTTGATGCAGGCGCGTCTCGACCGCGTGGCCAAACTGCCCTAGGTCTCTCGGAAAGCCCACGGAATGTCAGGAAGGAAAGCCAGATGAGCGCCAGGACCGCGAGAACCGTCATGATCGAAAAATTCGGCGGACCCGAAGTGATGAAGCTGGTCGATCGTGAGGTCGGTGAGCCGGGTCCCGGCGAAATTCGCATCGCGCATCGGGCCTGCGGACTGAATTTCATTGACGTCTATCAGCGGAGCGGCGTTTACAAACTGAGCCTGCCCAGCCCGCTGGGGATGGAGGCCTCGGGGATCATCGAGGCCGTCGGACAGGGTGTGACGCATCTGAAGCCCGGCGACCGCGCGGCCTATGCCGCCCAGCCGCCCGGCGCCTATTCCGAGGCTCGGGTGATGCCCGCCGCCCAGGTCTGCCCCCTGCCCGACGGCATTTCCTTCGAGGAAGGCGCGGCGATGATGCTCAAGGGTCTGACCGTGCAATACCTGTTCCGCCGCACCATCCCCATCGCCAAGGGCGACACCGTGCTGTTCCACGCTGCCGCCGGAGGTGTCGGCCTGATCGCCTGTCAGTGGGCCCGGTCCGAGGGCATCACCCTGATCGGCACCGCAGGCTCGGATGAGAAATGCGCGCTGGCGCTGGAAAACGGCGCAGCGCACGCCATCAATTACCGCACCGAGGATTTCGCCGCGCGTGTGCGCGAGATCACCGAGGGCCACGGCGTGGACGTGGTGATGGATTCGGTCGGCAAGGACACGTTCGAAGGTTCGATCGATTCGCTGCGTCCGCTTGGTATGATGATTTCTTTCGGCAACGCCTCGGGCGTGGCGCCGCCGGTGGATCTGGGAATGCTGGCGGCCAAGGGCTCGCTCAAGATCACCCGTCCGACGCTCTTCACCCACATCGCCAAGCATGACGATTGCCAGGCGATGGCGGCCGAGCTTTTCGCAAAGGTGACGGCGGGCGACGTGAAGATTCACGTCGACCAGCAATTCCCGCTGGGCGAAGTGGCGAAGGCGCATGAGGCGCTCGAGGCGCGCAAGACGACCGGCTCGACCATTCTGACAGTCTGAGCGCGATGCGCCGGGCGTCCTTCAAAATCGCGTCATGTGCTATTGCGCGGGGCGGTGGCGATAGCCACCTCTAAGGTAGCCGTCAGATAATTGGCGGCATCAAAAGGGATCAGGATCATGTCCTTCAAGGACCTGTCTTCCAAGCCGTCCGCCCCGGCCAAGGGCGCCCCCGCAGGCAAGCCGAAACAAGAGCCGATGACCACGAAACCGGCCAACACGCCCCACAAGGGGCCGTCTTCCCCCAAGAAGTAAAACCCTCAAGGCGGAGGGGCCTGTCCCCTCCGCCTTATTGCATGGCCGGGCCGCTTCCCGCTGAAAGCTGGCCCAGAAGATCATGATGACGCGCGGTATAGGCCGCACGAACCTCGACCGGGGGGCGAAGCGTGATCGCCAGCCCGTCGATCAGATCCGGGGCCGGCCTCCCGAAGAACCGGGTCGACTCTGCTTCGGAAAATCCCGCGATCTGCGTTGCCTCCAGCCAGGCGGAAATCTTGTCGGCCTTCTTGATCTGTTTTTTCACCCTTGGCGGGATCTCCGCCGGCAGGCCGAAGCGGATGTGGATCGCTGCCGAAAGCCGGGCATCCAGCTTGCCGTATTCCGGACCGACGGCGGCCTTAACCGGCGAAATCATGTCACCGATGACATATTCCGGGGCGTCGTGCAGAAGCGCGGCCAGCCGCCATTTCACCGGCGCGTCCGGCGCGATCCTGCCGAAGATCTCTTCCACCAGCAGCGAGTGTTCCGCCACCGAATAGGGAAAATCGCCCGCCGTCTGCCCGTTCCAGCGCGCGACGAAGGCAAGGCCATGCGCGATATCCTCGATCTCGATATCCACCGGCGTCGGGTCCAGCAGGTCCAGCCGGCGCCCCGAAAGCATTCGTTGCCATGCCCGCGGCTGTTTCATGTCACTCTCCGATTTCGGCGCGAAACCTAGTCCGTCGCGCCCGCCATTGTCG
>JBAVQZ010000292.1:0-1816 GCA_049694515.1 Paracoccaceae bacterium
GCGCTGCCGCTGCTGCAACGGCGGCTTGCGCCGGTCTGGGCGGGCCTGGTGCTTGGGCTGATCTGGGGCGTGTGGCACCTGCCCGCCTTCCTGCTGAGCGGCACGCCGCAAAGCGCGTGGTCCTTCACGCCCTTCCTGCTGGGCTCGGTCGCCATCAGCGTGATCGTGACGCCGCTGTTCAACGCCGCGCGCGGCAGCATCCTGTTGCCCGCGCTGATGCATTTCCAGCTCAACAACCCGCTCTGGCCCGACGCGCAGCCCTTCGACATCCCGATCTTCGTCGCGGCGGCGGCGATCGTCGTCTGGCTCAACCGCGCCACGATGTTTCGGCGCGGCGGCGTGACGCGTGTCATCCCGGCATGAGGTCGCGCCCCTCCCCCGAAAGCGCAACCGGGCACCGGGTTGCCATTGCCTCTCTCCGCCGCCATTGGTAACCGTTTCTTACCAGTATCCAGGGGGGCCGCACATGCCTGTTATCACCAGCATCGAAGACCTGCGCCGCATCTACAAACGCCGCGCCCCCAGGATGTTCTACGACTATGCCGAAACCGGAAGCTGGACGGAACAGACCTTCCGCGAAAACAGTTCGGACTTTCACGACATCCACCTGCGCCAGCGCGTCGCCGTGGACATGGATGGACGCTCCACCGCCACGCAGATGATCGGTCAGGACGTTTCGATGCCGGTGGCGCTGGCCCCGGTCGGGCTGACCGGGATGCAGTCGGCGGATGGCGAGATCAAGGCCGCCCGCGCGGCGGAAAAATTCGGCGTGCCCTTCACGCTGTCCACGATGTCGGTCTGCTCGATCGAGGATGTGGCCGAGAACACGGAAAAGCCGTTCTGGTTCCAGCTCTATGTCATGCGGGACGAGGACTATATCGACCGGCTCATCCAGCGCGCCAAGGAGGCGGGTTGCTCGGCAATGGTGCTGACGCTGGATCTGCAGATCCTCGGCCAGCGCCACAAGGATCTGAAGAACGGGCTGACGACGCCGCCCAGGTTGACCATCCCGACGATGCTGAATCTTTCCACCAAGTGGCGCTGGGGGCTGGGGATGCTGGGCACCAAGCGCCGCCAGTTCGGCAATATCGTGGGCCATGCGAAGGACGTGGCCGACACGCGGTCCCTGTCGGACTGGACGGCCAAGCAGTTCGACCCCCGGCTCGACTGGGAAAAGGTCAAGGATTACAAGCGGAAATGGGGTGGCAAGCTGATCCTCAAGGGGATCATGGACGCCGAGGATGCGAAGATGGCGCTGCAGGTGGGGGCCGATGCGATCATCGTGTCGAACCATGGCGGGCGGCAGCTGGACGGGGCGCTGTCGGCGATCCGCGCCCTGCCCGCGATCATGGACGCGGTGGGCGACAAGATCGAGGTGCATTTCGACAGTGGTATCCGCTCGGGGCAGGACGTGCTCAAGGCTTTGGCGCTTGGGGCGAAGGGCACCTATATCGGGCGGGCCTATATTTACGGGCTGGGCGCGATGGGCGAGGCCGGCGTGACCAGGGCGCTCGAGATCATCCACAAGGAGCTCGACACCACGATGGCGCTGTGCGGGCGCAAGCATGTCGAGGATCTGGATCGCGACATCCTGCTGGTGCCCAAGGGGTTCTCGGGCGACTGGGCCTGAGCCTTACGCGCCGCGGCGCGCGAGCATGGCGGTCAGCGGCAGGACGAACAGGCATATCGCGGCCACAAGGCCAAAAGCCGCGCGCAGCCCGAATGCGCCCGAGGTGACGCCCATCAGCACCGGCGCGACCAGGAACCCCGCGAACGCCACCAGCGAGACCTTGGCGATCGCCGCGGCGCGCAGGCG
>JBAVQZ010000293.1:0-8688 GCA_049694515.1 Paracoccaceae bacterium
TTGCTCTTGGGGCGGGCCGGCAGGCCCGCCCCGGACGGAGGCGTCGGACGTTATCGGCGTTTCCTTTCAGATTCGCGTTGTATTTCATATGGTTCCCGTGTCTTAACTCTCATTAAACGGGGAGAACTTGAATGCTACCGAGGTTCACTTTCGTGCTTGGCGCGGTGGCCCTGGGCCTGGCTGCTGGTTGCGCACCAAAACCGGCGCCCACACCCGAACCCATCTATGCCGAGCCTGTCTTCGACAAATACGGCAACCCCAGCTGCCGCCCGCCCGACCAGCCGATCGGCGGCGCCTACACGGCGAATCTTCCGATTTGCGAAGTGCCGCCCTCTGCCTGCCGGCCCGGCGGACGCTACGCGAACAACCCGACGATCTGCCCGCCACAGCGCACCGGCGACAATGGGGATGATCAGACCTCAAGGCAGCCCAACGGCCAGAACACGCCAGGCGCACGCCCCTAGAGCCAACGCAGGGTCGACGCGATCCGGGAGGGTCCCATGCTGAAGCATCGGGGCTTTCCCGGCCGGCTGCCCGGCACCGATTTCCAGTTCACCATCCGTCGCAACAACAAGCGCGGCGCCATCCGGCTTGTCTCGCGCGAACGCTTCGCCGATCGCCGCCCGGCCGACCGCCGCGCCGATTCAGGCTTCATGGCGGCGCTGTGGGCGCATTTCGGCGATGCGCCCTTCCAGCGCGGAAACCTGGACGCCGGGCGGCTGTCCTGGCTGTTCGGGCGCGAGGTGATCCCGGCGGAAGATCCGTTCGACCCCGAAAGCTATGACGCCTGGCTGCGCATCGACGTGGGCCGCGCGCGGGCGTCCTTCCCCGACCTTTTCGAAGGGGAGGGATCGGCATGATCTTGCCCGTGATTTCAGTTTCTTGGCGGAATCGCGCCCAATTCCGCGCCTATCCAAGATGCGGCTATGCGGCTGTGGAAAACTGCTGCAATGTATATTCAGGACAGGTGCTGAGCATGCGTCGTGAGGCTCCTGTCCGTGCAAACCGTTACCCTTCCCCTTCTATCTGGTCTGACCCGTTACGGGTCAGGCCAGACCCTTTTTGTGACCTGCTTCGGCGAACCCCTGCCGACGGGAAATGCCTGCATAATTCGGGCTTTGCCTTTGCGCACTCCCGGCGGCATAGTCACGCCATATGGATCCATAACGAGGACAGAGCAGAATGGGCAAACTTGGTTTTCTGGCGGTTCCGGCGCTTTTGCTGGCGCTTTCGGGCTGCGGTGAGACGACAGGCGAGCAGGCGCTTCTTGGCGCCGGCGCAGGTGCCGGCACGGCCGTCCTGCTGGACGGTGACGTGGCGGCCGGCGCTGTGGTCGGTGCGGCGGGCAACGTATTGTATTGCAAGCAGTATCCGTCGCGCTGTAACTGAATTCGACACCCTGCGGGCCGCCACGCGCGCGCCCGCAACCACTCACCACAAGGCCACCGGGGCGGGATGCTCCGGTGGCCTTTTGTTTGCTTCGGCCGGGGCATTCGCGCCGCGGCCCAATGCAGGAAGGGACTGACATGTTCAAAAAGATCCTGATCGCCAATCGCGGGGAAATCGCCTGCCGGGTCATCAAGACCGCGCGCAACATGGGCATCAATACGGTGGCGATCTATTCGGATGCCGACAAGAATGCGCTGCATGTCTCCATGGCCGACGAGGCGGTGCATATCGGCCCGTCGCCGGCCAACCAGTCCTATATCGTGATCGACCGGGTGATGGAGGCGATTCGCGCCTCCGGCGCCGAAGCGGTGCATCCCGGTTACGGTTTCCTGAGCGAGAACAAATTGTTCGCAGAAGCGCTTCACGCCGAGGGCGTGGCCTTCATCGGCCCGCCGCCCGGCGCGATCGAGGCGATGGGCGACAAGATCACCTCCAAGAAGCTGGCGCAGGAAGCCGACGTTTCGACCGTACCGGGCTACATGGGCCTGATCGCCGATGCCGACGAGGCGGTGAAGATCAGCCGCGAGATCGGCTATCCGGTGATGCTCAAGGCATCGGCGGGCGGCGGCGGCAAGGGGATGCGGATCGCCTGGAACGACGAGGAGGCCCGCGAGGGGTTCCAGAGTTCGAAGAACGAGGCGGCCAGTTCCTTCGGCGACGACCGCATCTTCATCGAGAAATTCGTGACCCAGCCACGCCATATCGAGATTCAGGTGCTGGCCGACGCGCATGGCAACTGCATCTACCTGGGCGAGCGCGAATGCTCGATCCAGCGCCGCAACCAGAAGGTCATCGAGGAGGCGCCGAGCCCGTTTCTTGATGCCGAGACGCGCAAGGCGATGGGCGAACAGGCCTGCGCACTGGCCCAGGCCGTTGGCTATACCAGCGCGGGGACCGTGGAATTCATCGTCGATGGCGATCGGAACTTTTATTTCCTCGAGATGAACACGCGGCTGCAGGTCGAACATCCGGTGACGGAACTGATCACCGGCGTGGATCTTGTCGAACAGATGATCCGCGTTGCTGACGGGCAGGCGCTGACGCTGACGCAGGACGCGGTCAAGCTGAACGGCTGGGCGGTGGAAAGCCGGCTCTACGCGGAAGACCCCTATCGCAACTTCCTGCCCTCCATCGGGCGGCTGACGCGCTATCGCCCGCCGGTCGAGGCCGTGCTGCCCGAGGCGGTGGTCCGCAACGACACCGGCGTGTTCGAGGGCGGCGAGATCTCGATGTTCTATGACCCGATGATCGCCAAGCTCTGCACCTGGGCGCCGACCCGCGGCGCGGCGATCGAGGCGATGCGTGGCGCGCTGGACGCGTTCGAGGTCGAGGGGATCGGCCACAACCTGCCGTTCCTGAGCGCGGTGATGGACCATCCGAAATTCGTGGCGGGCGAGATGACCACCGCGTTCATAGCCGAGGAATACCCGGACGGCTTTTCCGGCGTCGATCTGCCCGAGGGGGCCTTGCGTCGGGTGGCGGCTGCGGCGGCGGCGATGTACCGCGTGGCGGAAATCCGGCGTGCGCGCATTTCGGGCCGGATGGGCAATCACGAGCGCAAGGTTGGCACCGACTGGGTGGTGCAGGCGCAGGGCGAAAGCTTCGCCGTCAAGGTTCACGCCGACCGCAGCGGCGCCACGGTCACATTCGCCGATGGCGCAGAGTGCCGCGTGGCGGCGGACTGGACGCCGGGCAAGCGCCTGGCGCGGCTGGACATCGACGGTGCGCCGCTTGTGCTGAAGGTGGAGGAGGCGGCCTGCGGTTTCCGCATCCGGACGCGCGGCGCGGATCTGAAGGTGTATCTGTTCACCCCGCGACAGGCCGAGCTTGCCGCTCTGATGCCCGAGAAACAGCCGCCCGACACCTCGAAGATGCTGCTTTGCCCGATGCCCGGCCTGATCGTCAAACTGAACGTGACCGTGGGCGACGAAGTGCAGGAGGGACAGCCGCTTTGCACCGTGGAGGCGATGAAGATGGAGAACATCCTGCGCGCCGAGCGCAAGGCGGTCGTCAGCAGTATCAACGCCGTGGCGGGCGACAGCCTGGCCGTCGATGACGTGATCATGGAATTCGAATGAGGCGGCGGGGCGACGGCGAATGGATCTGATCCTGCATCTTGGCGCGCATCGGACGGCATCGACGGCCCTGGAACGGAGCCTGTCGCGCAACGCCGGTATCCTGCGGGGCGAGGGGCTTGCGATCCGTCCGCCCAAGACGATGCGGCGCATTCCCGGATTTCCGGCTGTGCGGGAACTGCATCGCCATAGCCGTGAAGATGCACAGGCGAAGGCCGAGTTGGCACAGGTCGCGCGCGCGCTGCGTCAATCCTTCGACGAGGCCGACCAGGCCGGGGCCGGCCGCCTGCTGATCTCGGAAGAGAACATGATCGGGCTAATGGCGCAGAACCTGCGCCGCAAGACCTTCTATGGCGATGCGCGGGCACGGTTGGCGGCCTATGCCCATGTTCTGCCGCAGGCCCCGGTCCGTGTCGGGCTGGGCATCCGGGGGTATGCCGGGTTCTGGCGGTCGAGCTATCTTCACGTCCTGCGCCGGCGCTCCTTGTTGCCGTTTCCGGAATATGCGGCGAAGCTGGCCGGAGCGCGGCGCGGCTGGCTCGATCTGGTCGACGCCGTCGCTGCGGCGTTTCCCGGCGCCGAGATCCTGGTCTGGACGCAAGAGGGATTGGAGGGCCGGGTGACGCAGACAGCCTGCCGCCTGATTGGCCGGAAAGGTGCGAAAGGCCTGAAACCCTTCCGCCGCCGGCCCAATCGTGGACTGGCCCCGTCGGACATGCCGCTGATCTTCCGGCTGCGCGAGGCCGATCCCGCGCTGGTCGAGAAGGCGCTGGACGCCCGCCTGGCGGACCTGCGCGCAGCCGACCCGCCGACGGAGGCCCCCACCTTCTTCACCGAGGCGCAGGAGCGCGCGATGGCACGGCGCTACGCCGCCGATCTGGAGGCGCTGCAACAGGGCCATGCGGGCGCGCGGCTGCTGAGCAACACCGATCCGGCGGAGGTGACGCGATGAGCGGCTACTTGTTCTCGCGCATCTCCTCCTGCCGCATCGGCATCTTGTCGATGGAGCGCGAGATCTCGCGTACATCGCGCGGCGTGGGTTTGCGAAAGGCCAGCGCGCCGTCCTTGCCCATCACGACCAGCATGAAGCCGCGCGGGCGCAGCCGTTCGCGCGCCGCCGATTCCGCCGTCGGATCGGTATCGGTCAGGATCACGACGTCGCGCTCGACAAGTTGCTCGGGACGCTCGGCCAGCAGGTTCATCTGTTCCTTGAAACGAGGGTCGGCAGGCGTGTCGGCAAAGACCACGACGGGCCGCGCCAGCCATTTGAAGTCGTCCAGATTGACGTCCCTCGCATCCAGCACCGCCGTCGGGTCGGCCTGCCAGGCTTCCAGCGGGCTGTCCGCGCCCGGCGCCTCGGTCGCGGCGGCGGTCAGCGGCGCCATGGCCGCGAACGCAATACACAGCAATATCTTCATCGCACCTCCGGTTCGCTTCCATATAGGCCACAAGGCGCTGAATGCGAAGGCCGAACCAGCGCAAAAGGCTGCGATCATCACGACAGAGAAGAGGATCATCCGATGACGGAGAAGACGAAAGCCTGGGCCGACATGGCCAAGCAGGAGCTCAAGGGCCGCTCCCCAGAGGATCTGGTCTGGGACACCCCCGAGGGTATCGCCGTCAAACCGCTCTACACCGAGGAGGATGTCGAGGGATTGGAGCACATGGGATCGGTCCCTGGCGCGCCGCCCTATACGCGCGGGCCGCGGGCCACGATGTATACCGGCCGGCCCTGGACGATCCGGCAATATGCGGGCTTTTCCACGGCCGAGGATTCGAACGCCTTTTACCGCAAGGCGCTGGCGGCCGGGCAGCAGGGCGTCTCGGTGGCTTTCGACCTGGCGACCCACCGCGGTTACGACAGTGACCATCCGCGCGTGGTGGGCGATGTCGGCAAGGCGGGCGTCGCAATTGACAGCGTCGAGGACATGAAAATCCTGTTCGATGGCATCCCGCTGGATCAGGTCAGCGTGTCCATGACGATGAACGGCGCGGTGATTCCGGTTCTGGCCAGCTTCATCGTCGCGGGCGAGGAGCAGGGGGTGGACCGAAAGCAGCTGAGCGGCACCATCCAGAACGACATCCTCAAGGAGTTCATGGTCCGCAACACCTATATCTACCCGCCCGAGCCGTCGATGCGGATCGTCAGCGACATCATCGAGTACACCTCGACCGACATGCCGCGCTTCAACTCGATCTCGATCTCCGGCTACCACATGCAGGAGGCTGGCGCGAACCTGGTGCAGGAGCTGGCCTTCACCCTGGCCGACGGCAAGGAATACGTGAAGGCGGCGCTGGACCGGGGGCTGGACGTGGACGCCTTCGCAGGCCGGCTGAGCTTCTTCTTCGCCATCGGCACCAATTTCTTCATGGAGATCGCCAAGCTGCGCGCCGCGCGGTTCCTGTGGCACCGCATCATGTCGGAGTTCGAGCCCAAGAACCCGAAATCCCTGATGCTGCGCACCCATTGCCAGACCTCCGGCGTCAGCCTGGCCGAGCAGGACCCCTACAACAACATCGTGCGCACGGCCTATGAGGCTATGAGCGCGGTGCTGGGCGGCACCCAGTCGCTTCACACCAACTCGTTCGATGAGGCGATCGCGCTGCCAACCGATTTCTCCTCGCGCATTGCGCGCAACACGCAGCTCATCCTGCAGAACGAAACCAAGGTGACCAAGGTCGTCGATCCACTGGCGGGCTCCTATTACGTGGAAAAGCTGACATCGGACCTGGTCGAGGCGGCGTCGAAGATCATCGGCGAGATCGACGAGATGGGCGGCATGACCAAGGCCGTGGCCAGCGGCATGCCCAAGCTGCGAATCGAGGAATCCGCCGCCGCCTGGCAGGCCGCGGTGGACCGGGGCGACGAGGTGATCGTCGGCGTCAACAAGTGGCGCCTGGAAAAGGAACAGGAGATCGACATCCTGGACGTTGACAACGTGCGCGTCCGCGACGGCCAGGTGAAGGCGCTGGAAAAGATCCGCGCGACACGCGACCAGGCCGCCTGCGACGCCGCGCTGGCCGATCTGGAACAGGCCGCGAAAAGCGGCGAAGGCAACCTGCTGCGCCTGGCGGTCGAGGCCGCCCGCGCCCGCGCAACCGTCGGAGAGATCAGTATGGCGATGGAAAAGGCATTCGGACGGCACCGCGCCGAGGTCAAGACGCTGGCCGGGGTCTATGGCGCCGCCTATGAGGGCGATGAGGGTTTCGCCGCGATTCAGAAATCGGTCGAGGATTTCGCCGAGGAAGAGGGCCGCCGCCCGCGTCTGCTGGTCGTCAAGATGGGGCAGGACGGGCACGACCGGGGCGCCAAGGTGATCGCTACGGCCTTCGCCGATATCGGTTTCGACGTGGATGTCGGCCCGCTGTTCCAGACACCCGAGGAAGCCGCGCAGGACGCCATCGACAACGACGTGCATGTCGTCGGGATCAGTTCGCAGGCCGCCGGCCACAAGACCCTGGCGCCGAAGCTGGTCGAGGCGCTGAAGGCCGCGGGGGCGGAGGACATCATCGTCATTTGCGGCGGCGTGATCCCGCAGCAGGATTACCAGTTCCTCAAGGATGCCGGGGTCAAGGCGATCTTCGGGCCGGGCACCAACATTCCCCAGGCCGCGCAGGACGTGCTGCGCCTGATCCGCGAGGCGCGCGGGAAGAAATAGGCAGACCGGGCAGCGCGCGAATCCGCACGGGGCGGGCGCTGCCCTTATCGAATCCGGGTCCCTGGCACGGCCTCACTCCGCGATCACGGCCTCTTCCGCCTCCCGCGCTCGCCCGAGCGCGGCGCGCAGTGCGGCATAGCCCACCAGCGCCGAGATCGCCGAGCCCGAAAGCACGCCAAGGCGCACCTCGTTCATCAGGGCCGGATCAGCAAAGCTGAGCGAGCCGATGAACAGCGACATGGTGAAGCCGATCCCAGAAAGGCAGGCGAGCCCGTAGAGATGCAGCCAGTTCGCCCCGTGCGGCATCTGCGCCAGCCCGAACTTGACCATCAGGAAGGTGGTGCCGAAAACCCCCACCTGCTTGCCGATGATCAGCCCCAGCCCGATGCCGAGCGGAAGCGGTGCGAACAGGTCCGACAGAGAAAGCCCCTCCAGCACCACGCCGGCATTGGCGAAGGCGAAGATCGGCACGATCAGATAAAGGACATAGGGCGAAAGCGCATGTTCCAGCTTGTGCAGGGGGGACTTGCCCCATTTGTCGGTCATCGGGATGCAGAAGGCTGTGATCACGCCGGCCAGCGTGGCGTGAACCCCGGATTTCAGCACGAAAACCCACATCACGGTGCCCAGCAACAGCATCGGGGCGATGCGGTGCGCGCCCTTCGCGTTCAGTGCCAGCATACCGGCCAGCGGCAGCAGCGCCAGCAACAGATAGTCCACCTTCAGATCCGCGGTATAGAAAAGCGCGATGATCACGATCGCGCCGAGGTCGTCCAAGATGGCCAATGTCAGCAGGAACACCTTCAGCGAGGCGGGCACCCGGCTGCCCAGCAACGCCAGCACCCCCAGCGCGAAGGCAATGTCGGTGGCCGCGGGGATCGCCCAGCCCGACAGCGTCGCGGGATTTCCCCAGTTGAACGCCATGAAGACCAGCGCCGGGACGATCATCCCGCCCACCGCCGCCATTCCCGGCAGCACGACGTCGCGCGGGTTCTTCAGCTTGCCTTCCATCATCTCGCGCTTCAGTTCCAGCCCGATCAGGAAAAAGAAGACCGCCATCAACCCGTCGTTGATCCACAGGATCAGCGGTTTCTCCAGCCCGTCGCCGTTCAGCGTCACCGCGAGGTAGGAGCCGAGCGCGCCGTCGTAATAAGGATAGAGCGCCGAGTTTGCGACGATCAGCGCGGCGATGGCCGCGAACATCAGCAAGATGCCGCCCGAGGCCTCGTGCGAAAAGAACTTGTCGATGGCGCGTATAAGCATGAGTATCCCGCAATCATGAGAATGTTTCGCAACAAAATGGGGGCGGCTTGCGGGAAATCAACTTGATATCGGCATGTGTGGTGCGGAATTCTGCAGGAAGCATGGGGACGGATGGCGAACATGGCGCGGCTTGATCATCTTGCGGTCGCGGCCGAAACGCTGGAGGCGGGTGTCGCCGCGGTCGAGGCGGCGCTGGGCGTTCGACTGGCCGAGGGGGGCAGCCATGCCGCGATGGGCACCCA
>JBAVQZ010000294.1:0-2762 GCA_049694515.1 Paracoccaceae bacterium
CCTTGGAACACGCGACGGTGCGCGCGCTCAGGAAAATTTCTCCATCAGCTTGCGATGCACTGCCGGTGGCACGAATTGCGAGACGTCGCCGCCCAGCCGCGCAATCTCCTTCACCAGCTTCGATGCGATGGCCTGACGGCGCGCGTCGGCCATCAGGAACACCGTTTCGACGCTGGAATCCAGCGCGCGGTTCATGCCGACCATCTGGAATTCGTACTCGAAATCCGACACCGCGCGCAGGCCGCGGATGATCACCGTGGCGCCCACGTCATGCGCGCAGTCGATCAGCAGGTTCTCGAACGGGTGCGCCACGATCTCGGTTCCGGCCTGCTCTCCGAGGATGCCGCATTCCGCCTCGATCATCGCGACCCGTTCCTCCAGCGAGAAAAGCGGGCCCTTGTCGCGGTTGATCGCCACACCGATCACCAGCCGGTCCACCAGCCGCGCGGCACGCTTGATGATGTCCAGATGGCCCAAGGTGATCGGATCGAATGTCCCGGGATAAAGGCCGATACGCATGTCTGTCCCCTCGTCTTTTGGCGAACGCAACAATATTGCGTCGCCCAATGCAAGGGAAAGCGCCCCTCAATGTCCCATTATCATCCCTTCGAGGGCATCTTTTTCCATGGACAGCTCGGCCAGGCGCGCCTTGACCACGTCCCCGATCGAGATCAGGCCGATCATCTTGTCGCCGTCCATCACCGGCATGTGGCGGAACCTTCCGTCGGTCATCTTCTGCAACACGTCATGGGCATCTTCCTGGCGCGTGCAGGACACGATCTCGGAGGTCATCAGGTCGGACACCTTGTCCGACATGCAGTCCGGACCGCGCCGTCCCAGTTCGCGCACGATGTCGCGCTCCGACAGGATGCCCGCCACCGCACTGCCATCAGGCGACACGACGAGAGAGCCGATGCGCTTCGACGACAATATCCCGGCCGCGTCCGCGACTGTCGCATCGGGCTTCACGGTGATCACCCCCTCCTCGGGCTTGGTCTTCAATATCTGATGAACCTGCATGACAATCGGGCCTCCCTGGAAAATGTTCTCCAGCCTCGCCCCAAGCGCGACATTCTGTCAAGTGAGGCTTTCAAGGCGGGCGACCTCGCGGCGCAGCCCCTCGGCGAGTTCCGCGGCAAAGCGGCTCAGCCGTTCGACCTTGCGGTCGTCCGCGTGGCGCACGAGGTAGAAGGCCCGCGTCAGCGACACCGCCCCGGTCAGCACTTTCCGCAGGGTTGGCGCGAAGGGCAGCGCGAAATCATGCACGATGCCCAGCCCCGCGCCCTGCCGCAGGAAGTTCAGCTGGACCGAGACCGAGTTGGACGCCAACTCGACCCGCTCGGCGCCGGTGGCCGACAGATAATCCAGTTCCTTGTCGAAGATCATGTCGGGGATGTAGCCTATCATCCGGTGCCCCGTCAGCGCCGCAAGATCGTCGATCGGTCCCTTGCGCCGGATATATCCGCGCGTCGCGGCCAGGTGCAGGTGGTAATCGGTAATCTTCTGAACCGTCAGGCGGCCGGTGTCGGGCGGGCTGACGGCAATGGCCATGTCCGCCTCACGACGGGTCAGGTTGACCACTCGCGGCTGGGCGACGATCTGCACCTCGAGCCCCGGATGCCGGTCGCAGATCGCGGTGCAAACCTGCGGCAACAGAAAGTTCGCGCAGCCGTCCGGCGCGCCGATGCGGATCGAGCCGGTCAGTTGCCCCGGCTGGCCGCGCGTTTCCTCCGCACCCAGCGTGATCGCCTGTTCGACCTGTTCGGCGCGCGCCAGCAGCCGCTCTCCCTCCGCGCTCAGCGCGTAACCCTGCGGCGACTTGACGAACAGCGCCGCGCCCATCGATTCTTCCAGCCGCTGCACCCGCCGTCCGACCGTGGCCGGGTCCAACTTCAGCGACTTGCCGGCGCCGGAAAGGCTTTCGGCGCGCGCCACGGCAAGGAAAATCCGCATGTCGTCCCAGTTGGTTGTCACTGGTGCACCTATAATTTTGCAAAACCCTTTTGGTGAACTGTCGCTTTTCACCGCAAATTTGCAAGGCTATTGTCTGCGTAAACGTCACCAAGGGAGGATCCCATGGAAGAACTCAGCCATTTCATCAACGGTCAGCACGTGAAGGGCAAATCGGGCCGCTTCGCCGATGTATTCAACCCCGCCACCGGCGAGGTGCAGGCAAAGGTACCGCTGGCCTCGAAGGAGGAGCTGGACGCCGCCGTGGCGGCCGCGGCCGAGGCACAGATAAAATGGGGCGCCACCAACCCGCAACGCCGCGGACGGGTCATGATGGAATTCGTGCGTCTGCTGAACCGCGACATGGACAAGCTGGCCGAGAAACTCAGCTCGGAGCATGGCAAGACCTTCCCCGACGCCAAGGGCGACGTGCAGCGCGGGCTGGAGGTGATCGAGTTCTGCATCGGCGCGCCGCATTTCATGAAGGGCGAGTTCAGCGACGGCGCGGGTCCCGGGATCGACATGTATTCCATGCGCCAACCTCTTGGCGTCGCCGCCGGGATCACCCCGTTCAACTTCCCGGCCATGATACCGATGTGGAAGATGGGTCCCGCCCTGGCCGCCGGGAACGCCTTCATCCTCAAGCCAAGCGAGCGCGACCCCTCGGTACCGCTCATGCTGGCCGAGCTGATGAAGGAGGCCGGCCTGCCCGACGGTGTGCTCCAGGTCGTCAACGGTGACAAGGAAGCGGTGGACGCGATCCTCGACAACGAGACGATCCAGGCGGTCGGCTTCGTGGGCTCCACCCCGAT
>JBAVQZ010000295.1:0-6548 GCA_049694515.1 Paracoccaceae bacterium
CGCCTCCACCTCGGCGGGGCGCTGGCCGAGCGTGTCGGCCAGCCAGCCGATCGCCTCGGCCGGGATCAGGATCGACGACGGCGCGACCCCCAGGTTGACCCCCATCCCGATCCCCTGCCCGGCCAGCATCCCGGCGATCAGCCGACCCGATAGCGCAGCATAAGGCGCTGTTTCGCCGACGAAATCGGCCAGCCTTTCCTCGCGGTCGAAGACCAGGACGAAGGCGCCGCCCTCCAGGTCGAACACCTTGGGCGCGATGTCTTCGCCCTCGGCCTCGCGTGACAGAAGCAGAAACAGCTCGCAGTCTGCCAGCCGTTCGAAAAAACGCAGGCGGACGGCGTCGTCCTCGGGCGCGGCCTCCATCGCGGCATGCGCGCGGTCGAGCGGGGTCTGGTCAGCCATGCATCACCTCTTTCACACGGGCGCGCAGAACCGGCAGAAGCTCGGCCGCGAACCACGGATTCCTCTTCAACCATGCGGTATTGCGCCAGGAGGGGTGCGGCAAGGGAAAGACGCGCGGCGCATGGGCGCGCCAGTCGGCGACGGTGCGCGTGACACCGCCTTTCGCGTCGGGACCGAGGAAATATTTCTGCGAATAGCCGCCGACCAGCAGGGTCAGCGGCACCTCGCCCATCTGCTCCAGTATCCTGGCATGCCAGGTCTGCGCGCAGATCTTCGGCGGCGGCAGGTCCGACCCTTTCGCGTCATAGCCGGGAAAGCAGAACGCCATCGGCAAGACCGCAACGCGCGCCAGGTCGTAGAACTCCTCCTCGCTCACCCCCATCCAGTCGCGCAGCCGGTCGCCCGACGGGTCGAAGAACGGCTTGCCCGCGTTGTGCACCCGCATCCCCGGCGCCTGCCCCGCGATCAGGATGCGCGCCCCGGCGCCGAACCAGGGCACCGGCTTGGGTGCATGTCCGGTCGCGGTGGCGGCGAAACGCTCTTCGCACAGGCGGCAGGCCGACACTTCGGCCCGGATTGCGTCGAGCGGGTCGTGATCCGAGGTCATGCGGCACCTTAAGCCGATGCCGCGCCAAATCCAACTGCGCCGGATTTGGGCGATTGCCCGGCAAACGCGCATCCGCAGCCCGGCCGCCCCGGTCGCGCATCGCCGGTCCGGCAGGAAACGCCGCGACGCGATGCGGCGGTTGCCCTGCTTTATGACATGCACTATTCCATCCCGGAAACTTCACGGGGGGTCGCGGGATGTATCGGGTCTGGAATTTCGTCGCCAATTATTCGCTTCTTCTGATCGCCGGGGCGGTGACGGCACTCATCTGGGTCAACATCCATCCGAATTCCTACCATGACTTCGTGGATTTCGCGCTGATCGACGATTTCTTCATCGGCCATGCACACGAGGTGAACGGCCACATCCATCGCACGCTGACGGTTCATTACCTCGTCAATGACGTGCTGATGGCGCTGTTCTTCGCAATCGCCGCCAAGGAAGTGTGGGAGGCCGTGATCCTGCAGAACGGCTCGCTGCGCGGAAGGCGGGCCGCGACGCCGCTTTTCGCCACTCTTGGCGGGATGCTGGGGCCGATCACTGTCTATCTCGGAATCGCCTATCTGCTGGGGCCGGACACTTTCGGCGCGGTGCATCGGGGCTGGGCCATTCCCACGGCGACCGACATCGCCTTTTCCTATCTGGTGGGGCGCATGGTGTTCGGCGCGGGGCACCCGGCGGTGCGTTTCCTGCTGTTGCTGGCCATCGCCGACGACGCGGCGGGGCTGATCATCCTGGCGGTATTCTATCCCTCGGGCGAGGTTGCGCCTGTCTGGCTGCTGCTCTCGGTCGCCGCGGCTGTGACGGTCTTCGTGCTGTTCAACTGGCTGCCGCGCACGCTTGACCGTGGCGATCAGTTGCGGCCGAACTCCACCTGGGTGCGCGAGAAGCTGAACTTCTGGCCTTACCTCGCGGCCGGTGCGGTCAGCTGGTACGGCTTCCAGGAAGCGGGGCTGCACCCCGCGCTGGGCCTTTTGCCCGTGGTGCCTGCAATTCCTCATGCCGACCGCGCCTTCGGCTTCTTCTCGGAGGCCGAGCAGTACCTGACCGACCTTCTGAACCGGATCGAGCATCTTCTGAAATATCCCGTCGAGGTCATCCTGTTCTTCTTCGGCCTGCTCAACGCAGGGGTCGAGTTCTCTTCGATCGGGTCGCCGACCTGGCTGGTGCTGGCGGGGCTGCTGATCGGCAAACCGCTGGGCGTGACGATCTTCGGCTATATCGCCGCGCATCCGATGAAGCTGGGTCTGCCCTCGGGGATGCGCACGCTGGATCTGGTGGTGGTGGGCTGCGTGGCCGCGATCGGCTTCACCGTGTCGCTGTTCATCGCCTCGGTCGCCTTCGACGGCAGCGTGACGCTGGAAGGCGTCCGCGTGCAGGACGCGGCCAAGATGGGCGCGTTGTTCAGCTTCGCCGCCGCGATCGTCTCGATCATCGTCGGCAAGCTGCTCAGGGTGGAAAAACAGACGTCCTGACCGGAAATCGCGCCGGCGTGCCCGCATTGGTGCGGCGCCGGGCCGCGATGCCACAATCTCGCCCGGGCTTGTCCATCTTCATTGGATATTAGTAGGTCGTTCGGACATAATACGGCCCCAAACAGGGTGTATTGTCTTTCCAACGGCAACCGCGCACCCAAGACAAACAGCGCGGCGCAAGGCAGGCCCGGGGCAGGCGAATGATCGAGTTCAACAATGTCAGCAAGTCCTTCTGGACGGGACGGCAGCGCAAGGTGATCCTTGATCGCGTGTCCTTCCGGGTGGAGCTTGGCAACTCCCTCGGCGTTCTGGCTCCGAACGGCACCGGCAAGACAACCCTGATCAACATGATGGCCGGGCTGGAAAAACCGGACGAAGGGCAGGTCTATCGCACCAGCCGCATTTCCTTTCCGCTGGGCTTCATGGGCGGCGTAGTCAACCGCCACACCGGAACCGAGAACGCCCGTTACATCGCCCGCCTCTACGGGCTGGATCCCGACTATGTCGAAGCCTTCGCGCGCTGGATGTGCGACATCGGCGAATATTTCGACATGCCGCTGGGCACCTACAGCCAGGGAATGCGGGCGCGGTTCAGCTTTTCGCTTATGCTGGCGCTGCAATTCGACATATACCTGATCGACGAGGGGATGCCGTCGACCACGGACGTGGAATTCAACAGAAAGGCCGGCTCGATCCTGCGCGAACGGCTGGAAACGACGACCGTTGTCATCGTTTCGCACCAGCCCCAGACACTCGAGAAGTTCTGCCGGTCCGCCGCCGTGCTCCGGGACGGGCAACTGCACATGTTCGACACGCTGGAAGAGGCGAAGAGGCTCTATGACTACGAAACCCAGAGCTAAGAAGTTCCGCATTCGCCGCAGCGGCCCGCTGGGACAGGGCCGCCCACGCGAGTCGGCCATGGCCGGCGGCCAGCAGGCCGCCGCCAACAGCGGACCGATTCCCTCCAACACGCGGACAGCCACCGGCACCGATCCCGCCGCCGGCGGCCACATGCCCCAACCCGACGAGGGCGGCATCGACCAGGAAATCGCGGCGATCCGCAAGGAAGGGCTGACCGGCCGCCAGCTTCGCATGGCCCGCCGCGTGGCACAAAAGCACGGTCTGGCGCCGACCTCCGATTTCGATGCGGTGCGCCTGTTGCGCAAGAACGGCATCGACCCGTTCCAGCGGTCCAACATGCTTGAGCTTGTGGTGGCGGACGGCCAGCGCAGGGCGCTCCAGAAGCAGGACGAACATGCGCAGCTTCCCCAAACCGTGCCACAGGGCCGCGATTTCCTGCCCTCCACCGAATTCGCGGCGGACTCCTCGGTCAGCCAGGTGATGCGCATCCAGCACGACATCGCGCGCCGCCGCCGGCGCCGTTTCCTGTTGATGCTGTCGCGGCTGGCCGTCTTCGTGTTCCTGCCGACTTTCCTGGCGGGCTATTACTATTTCTTCGTCGCGACCCCCATGTATGCCACGCGCGCGCAATTCGTGATCCAGCAGGCCGAGGCGCAGATGGCTGGCGGACTGGGCAGCATGTTCGCGGGCACGGGCCTCGCCGTTCAGCAGGATTCGATCGCCGTTCAAAGCTATCTTCAGTCGCGCGAGGCGATGGAACGGCTGGACGCCGACCTGGGCTTCAAGGCGCATTTCAGCCAGCAACGCATCGACCCGATCCAGCGCCTGCCGGCCGACGCCTCCAACGAGGCGGCCTATCGCATCTACCAGCGCAACGTGAAGATCGGCTATGACCCGACCGAGGGCATCCTGAAGATGGAGGTGGTCGCCGCCGACCCCGAAACCTCCGCCGCCTTTGCCAAGGCGCTGATCTCCTATGCCGAGCAGCGGGTCGACGGGCTGACCCAGCGCCTGCGCGAGGATCAGATGGCCGGCGCGCGCGCCAGTTTCCAGGATGCCGAGCAGAAGGTCGCCGACGCCCAGCAGCGCGTGCTGGACCTGCAAGAGAAGCTGGGCGTGCTCGACCCGGCGACCGAGACAAGCTCGATCATGGGGCAGATCACCCGCTTCGAGACGCAGCTGCGCGAGAAGCGGCTTCAGCTGCAACAGCTGATGGACAATCCCCGGCCGAACCAGGCCCGCGTGGACGGGGTGAAGGGCGACATCAAGCGGTTGGAACAACTGGTGGCCCAGCTGCGTTCGTCGATGACCGAAACCACCCAGGGATCGGATTCGCTGGCCCGGATCTCGGCCGAGCTGCAGATCGCGCAGGCCGATCTGGCCAATCGCCAGTTGCTTCAACAGCAGGCCCTGCAACAGCTTGAAACCGCACGGATCGAGGCGAACCGACAGGTGCGCTATCTGTCCGAGGGCGTCAGCCCCGTCGCGCCGGACGAGGCGACCTATCCCCGCGCTTTCGAGAATACGCTGCTGGCCTTCCTGATCTTTGGCGGGATATACCTGATGGTGTCGATGACAGCCTCAATCCTCAGAGAACAGGTTTCCGCCTAGATGAAAGACGTGAAAATCGGCGCGCTGACCGTCGGAAACGACCGCCCGCTGACCGTGATCGCCGGCCCCTGCCAGCTGGAAAGCCTCGATCACGCCCTGATGATCGCGCGCGCGATGAAAGAGGCCTGCGCGAAGGCCGGCGCGGGCTTCGTGTTCAAGGGGTCCTTCGACAAGGCCAACCGCACGTCGCTGTCCGGCAAGCGCGGGCTGGGGCTGGACGCGGGGCTTGAGGTGCTGGCCGGTGTGAAAGAGGCGCTCGGCGTCCCGGTGCTGACCGACATCCACGGCCCGGACCAATGCACCCCCGTCGCGGCGGTGGCAGACATCCTGCAGATCCCCGCCTTCCTGTGCCGCCAGACCGACCTTCTGCTGGCCGCGGGCGAAACGGGCGCGGCGATCAACGTCAAGAAGGGTCAGTTCCTGGCACCCTGGGACATGGCGAATGTCGCGGCCAAGGTGGCCTCTACTGGCAATGAGCGCGTGCTGCTGACCGAGCGCGGCGTCAGCTTCGGCTACAATACGCTGGTGGCGGACATGCGCGCGCTGCCGACGATGATGCAGACCGGCTATCCGGTGGTGATGGACGCCACCCATTCGGTGCAGCAGCCCGGCGGGCTGGGCGGTGCCAGCGGCGGCCAGCGCGAATTCGCCCCCGTCATGGCGCGTGCCGCCGTGTCGCTGGGCATCGCGGCGGTGTTCATCGAAACCCACGAAGACCCCGACAACGCTCCCTCGGACGGGCCCAACATGATTCCGCTCTCCGAGATGCCCGCGCTGATCGCCACGCTGATGGCGTTCGACCGGCTCGCCAAGGCCGACCCCGTCCGGCTGCCCCCCGCGAAAAGCTAGGCGCCTCTGCGGGCGCGCCGCAATAGCGCGGCGGATCGCCCCAGCTGTCCGGCCCAACGGAACCGGACCGCTGCCGGGAGGTTGTGCAGCATATCGCATGACCCCGTGGAGATCGACATGGCCGCGCATTCAGCCCGCCGGAGGCAGGAGAATCCCGCCGCCACCCCTGATACGGCCGCCATCTCCGACAACGAAAATGATCAGGATCTCAAGACCCTGCCGATGGAGCAGGTGGAAAAACGGCTCGACGCATCGCCGGACGGTCTTAGCGGCGCGGAGGCGGAAAGGCGGCTGGACAAATTCGGCCCCAACGCGCTGGAAGAGAAAAAGACCAACCCGATCCTGCAGTTCCTCGGGTATTTCTGGGGGCCGATCCCCTGGATGATCGAGGCCGCGGTGATCCTTTCGGCGATCGACCGGCACTGGGCCGATTTCGGGATCATCCTGGTGCTTCTCGTGGCCAATGCGATTGTCGGTTTCTGGGAGGAATACAAGGCCGGCAACGAGATCGCGGCGCTGAAGGGCAAGCTGGCCATCAAGGCCCGCGTCAAGCGGGACGGAAAATGGACCACCACGCCATCGCGCGAGCTGGTGCCGGGCGACGTGATACGCCTGCGCCTGGGCGACATCGTGCCGGCCGACGCGCGGCTGCTGGACGGTGACCCGGTGCAGGTCGATCAATCGGCCCTGACCGGCGAGTCGCTGCCGGTCGAGGTCGAACCGGGCGACGCGGTGTTCTCCGG
>JBAVQZ010000296.1:0-1911 GCA_049694515.1 Paracoccaceae bacterium
ACCATGCCGTTGCGGTTGGCCGAGAAGGGGCGGCAGGCATCCTTGGACATGACGCGCAGCCCTTCCCACGCCTTGACGCCGCCGAAACACAGCATCGATTCCGAGCCGCCGGTGACCATCACCCGGCTGGCGCCCGAGCGGATCAGATGGAACGCCTGTCCCATCGCGTGGTTCGACGAGGCGCAGGCCGTGGACACGGTGAAGCTGGGCCCCTTGAGGTTGTATTCCATCGAGACATGCGAGGTCGCCGCGTTGTTCATCAGTTTCGGCACCACGAAGGGGTGCACGCGGTTCTTCCCCTCCTCATAGACGGCGCGGTAATTCTCGTCCTGTGTGGTCAGCCCGCCGCCCGAGGTGCCCAGCACGACCCCCGCCTCGGCGGCCAGCTCGCCCGAGAAGCTCAGCCTGGCCTGGGCCATCGCCTCTTTCGCGGCAAGCAGCGTGAACTGAGTGAAACGGTCGTAAAGCGCGATCTGCTGGCGGTTGAAATGCTCTTCGGGTGAATAGCCATGCACCTGCCCGCCGATGTGGATCGACAGTCGCTCGACATCACGGATGTCCAGCTCGCCGATGCCGCAGCGACCTTCCCGCATCGCCTCCAGCGTTTCGGGAACCGAATGGCCGAGCGCGTTGATCGTGCCCTGCCCGGTGATGACGACGCGCTTCATCCCCGCTGGTCGGCCACCAGCCCCTCGACCGCCTTCACGATGGCGGCGACCGAGGAAATGTCGAAGTCGCTCGCGGTCGGGTCGTTGGCGTTGAACGGCACCTGGATGTCGAACGCCTCCTCGATGGCGAAAATCGATTCCACGAGTCCCAGGCTGTCGATCCCCAGATCGTCCAGCGTGCTGTCCATGGTCACATCGGAGGGATCGAGCACCGCCTGCTCGGCAATGATACCGATCACCTTGGTCTTCACGGACTCCGGCATGTCTGCTCCCCTGCTGTGCTGCTGGCGCCGATTTAGTCGTTCTGCTCCGTCTTTGAAACAGCTTTCTGCAAGGCGGCCACCTGTTCGAACAGCCGCGGCAGCCGGCGCAGGCCCTTGTAGACGGCGACATGGGTTTCCATCTTCATCGCCGGATAGCCCATCACCGCGCGTCCCGCCGGCACGTTGGAGACGATCTTGGTGCCGCCCGCGGCCACCACGTCATCGCCCACGAAGATATTGTCGGCCACCCCCACCTTGCCGCCCAGCACGACGCGGTCGCCGATGGTGGCCGACCCCGCGACGCCTGCCTGGCCCGCGAAAAGACAGTCCCGGCCGACGACCACGTTGTGCCCCACCATCACCAGGTTGTCGATCTTGCAGCCGTCGCCGATCCGCGTATCGCGGATGGTGCCGCGGTCGATCGTGGCGTTGGCGCCCAATTCGACATCGTCCCCGATCACCACCGAGCCAAGCGAGTGGATCCGCGTCCAGCTCTGCCGCGCGGCGTCGTCTGCCTGGCCCATGCTTTCGCGCACGGATTCCACCGCCGACTTCTCGGGCGTGACGAAGGAAAGCCCGTCGCCGCCGACCACCACGCCCGGCTGGGCGATGAAACGGTCGCCGATCCTGACCCGCGCCCCGATCCGCACGCCCTGCATCAAAAGCGCGTCCTCACCGATGACCGCGTCCTCGGCCACCGAGGCGTGCGAGGCGATGCGCGCCCGCGCCCCGATCCGCGCCCGCGCGCCGATCACCACGAAGGGGCCGATTGCCGCGCCGTCGGAAATTTCGGCGCCAGCCCCGATTACCGCCGTCGGGTGGATGCCCGGTGCGATCTCGGGGCCGGGGTCCAGCAGACGGGTCACGCCGGACAGCGCATAGCGCGGGCGCGGCACGAAGATCGCCGCCTTCAGGCCCAGCGAACGCCAGTCCGCGCCAGGCCAGAGGATGGCGGCCCGCGCCGCGCCCCGGCCCAGCCC
>JBAVQZ010000297.1:0-2055 GCA_049694515.1 Paracoccaceae bacterium
GTCCAGGTCTCGGCCTCGGTCACCATCGTGTTCGGACTGGGCGGCTAGGCCGTCGCCTTGCTCATCGCCTGGTCCAGATCGGCGATCAGGTCGTCGGCATCCTCGATCCCGATCGACAGTCGCACCACGTTCGGGGCGGCGCCGGCGGCCTCCTGTTGTTCGGGCGTCAATTGCCGATGGGTGGTCGAGGCCGAGTGGATGATCAGCGAGCGGGTGTCGCCCAGGTTTGCGACATGGCTGAACAGGTTCACCGAGTCGACCAGCCGCACGCAGGCCTCGTAGCCGTCCTTCAGCGCGAAGGTGAACAGGCCCCCGGCGCCCTTCGGGCAGAGCTTCCTGCCGCGCTCGTAATAGGGGCTGGAGGGCAGGCCGGCATAGGTGACGAACTCGACACGCGAGTCATTCTCCAGCCACTGGGCCACCTTCTGCGCGTTTTCCACATGGCGGGCCATGCGCAGCGACAGCGTCTCGATCCCCATCAGGGTGTAATGCGCCGCCTGCGGGTTCAGCGTCATGCCCAGATCGCGCAGCCCGATGGCGATGCTGTGGAAGGTGAAGGCAAGCGGGCCGAATGTTTCGTGGAACTTCAGCCCGTGATAGGCGGGCTCGGGTTCGCTGAGCGAGGGGAACTTGCCCGAAGCCGACCAGTCGAACTTACCCGAATCCACCACCGCGCCGCCGGTGACGGTGCCGTTGCCGGTCAGGAACTTGGTCATCGAATGCACCACCAGCGTGGCGCCGTGCTCGAACGGGCGGCACAGGTAGGGGGTGGCCGAGGTGTTGTCCACGATCAGCGGCAGGCCCGCCGCATCGGCAATCTTGGCGATGGCATCCAGATCGGTGATGTAGCCCCCCGGATTGGCGATGGATTCGCAGAACACCGCGCGGGTGTCGTCATCGATCGCCGCCTTGACCGCGTCCAGATCGTCGAAATCGACGAACCGGGCCGACCAGCCGAAGCGTTTGATCGTCTGGCTGAACTGGGTGATCGAACCGCCGTAGAGCCGGGTGGAGACCACCACATTCAGCCCCGGCCCCATCAGCGGGAACAACGCCATGATCTGCGCCGCATGCCCCGAGGAACAGCAGATCGCGCCCGCCCCGCCTTCGAGCGTCGCGACACGCTCCTGCAGCGCGGCGACCGTGGGGTTGGTCAGGCGGGAATAGATGTATCCGACCTCCTGAAGGTTGAACAGCGCCGCGGCGTGGTCGGCGTCGCGGAACACATAGGCCGTGGTCTGATAGATCGGCGTCTGCCGCGCACCGGTGGCCGGGTCGGGCCGGGCGCCCGCGTGAATCTGGAGCGTGTCGAAACCGTAGCTGGGTTCGTCTGTCATGGTGTTCTCCCTGATGAGCGTCGCGGGCGAGCCTAGGCGATCGGCGGGGGGCAGACAATAACGCTTCGCCCGCTGCGGGGGGAGGGCGGTCAGAGCGCGCCGACGCGGGCCAGCACGGCGCGCACATCTTCGGTCTGCGCCTCGGTCAGGGGGGCCTGCGGCGCGACCGGATCGCCGCAGTCGAACCCCTGAAGACGCAGCCCCGCCTTGATCGCGCCGGCCAGGTTGAAGCGGGCGAATACCTCGTTCACCGACCAGAGGTCGCGTTGCAGCGCCATCGCCTCGTCCCATCGGCCGGCACGGCACAGATCGTAGAGGCGCACGCTTTGCCGCGGGATAAGGCAGGAGGGGCCGGCCATCCAGCCCAGCCCGCCGATCATCATCACCGCCACGGTGATATGCGCCGAGGCTGCGAAGATGCCGATCCGCCCCTCGGTTCGGTTCAGGATGCTCAACAGCCGTCCGGTATTGGTCGACGCGTCCTTGAGATTGCGGATGTTGGGATGACGGGCCAGACGGTCGATGGCAGGCAGCGACAAATCGGAGCGTTGGAAATTGGGATTGGTGTAAAGCGTGACGGGCAAGGGCGTGGCGTCGGCGATCGCCGTGAAATAGGACACGACGCCGTCGTCGGAGACTGGGAAATAGGCCTCCATGATGGCGAGGATCCCGTCGGCACCCAGCTCGGCCCAGCGGTGGGCCTGGCGCACCGCGTCGG
>JBAVQZ010000298.1:0-2418 GCA_049694515.1 Paracoccaceae bacterium
ATCCAGAACATGACCGGCACGACGCCCGCCGCCTGGAACGATCCCGTCAAGGGCGGCGAACTGGCCAAGGCGCAGATCAGCCAGGGCGCCGACGTGATCTATGCCGCGGCGGGCGGCACCGGCGTCGGCGTGCTCCAGGCCGCGGCAGACGAGGGCGTGCTTTCGATCGGCGTGGACAGCAATCAGAACTACATGCATCCGGGGCAGGTTCTGACCTCGATGGTCAAGCGCGTCGATGTCGCCATCGACGAGGCCTTCACCGCCGGTCCCGACCTTGAACCCGGCGTCAAGGTGCTTGGCCTGGCCGAGAACGGCGTCGGTTACGCGGTGGACGATTACAACAAGGATCTCATCACGCCCGAGATGAAGGCCGCCGCCGAAGAGGCCAGGCAGAAGATCATCGACGGCGAGATCAAGGTGCATGACTACACCACCGACAATTCCTGCCCCGTGAAGTAAGGTCCGTCGCGGTGAGCAGCGAAACCGAACCGGGGCGGCGGGAAACTGCCGCCCCCGCCATTGAGCTTCGCGGGATATCCAAGGCGTTCGGGCCGGTGCAGGCCAACAAGGACATCTCGATCAAGGTCATGCCCGGCACGATACACGGCATCGTGGGCGAAAACGGCGCCGGGAAATCGACGCTGATGTCGATCCTCTATGGCTTCTACCGGGCCGATGGGGGCGAGATCTTCGTCAATGGGCGAAAGACCGCCATCCCCGACAGCCAGGCCGCGATCCGCGCCGGAATCGGCATGGTGTTCCAGCATTTCAAGCTGGTGCAGAATTTCACGGTTCTGGAAAACGTGATCCTGGGGGTCGAGGAAGGCGCGTTCCTCAAACCCTCGCTGGCGAAGGCGCGCGGCGTGCTGAAACGGCTTGCCGCGGAATACGAGCTGAACGTGGACCCGGACGCGAAAATCGAGGACCTTTCCGTCGGCCATCGCCAGCGCGTCGAGATCCTCAAGGCACTCTACCGCGCGGCCGACATCCTGATCCTGGACGAGCCCACGGGCGTGCTGACGCCGGCCGAGGCCGACCACCTGTTCCGCATCTTGGAAAACCTGCGCGCCGAGGGCAAGACGATCATCCTGATCACCCACAAGCTGCGCGAGATCATGCATGTCACCGACACGGTCAGCGTGATGCGCCGCGGAGAGATGGTGGCGACCAAGCCAACGGCCGAAACCTCTCCCGAACAGCTGGCCGAGCTGATGGTGGGGCGCCGGGTGCTGCTGCGCGTCGACAAGACGCCCGCCACCCCCGGCGACCCGGTGCTGGAAGTCGACGATCTGCGCGTGTGGGACGAGGACGGTGTCGAGCGCCTGAAAGGCGTGTCGCTGCATGTCCGCGCGGGCGAGATACTGGGCATTGCCGGCGTCGCGGGGAACGGTCAGTCCGAACTGCTGCAGGTACTGGGCGGAATGCGCAGTGCCAAGGGTCATGTGCGCCTCAACGGGCGGGAGCTCGACCTGTCGGGAAAACATTCCGACGGCCAGTCGCGGCGCGCCCAGGGCATTTCGCATGTACCGGAGGACCGGCAGAGCGAAGGGCTGATCATGGAATTCCTGGCGTGGGAGAACATGATCTTCGGCTATCACAACGATCCGGCCTATCAGAAGAACGCCTTGCTGATGGACAATGCCGCGATCCGCGGCGTGACCGCGCAAAAGATGGAGCGGTTCGACGTCCGCCCGCCCGACCCGACCCTTGCGGCCAGGAATTTCTCGGGTGGCAACCAGCAGAAGATCGTGTTGGCGCGCGAGATCGAGCGCAACCCCGACCTGCTGCTGGTCGGACAGCCGACGCGCGGCGTGGATATCGGCGCGATCGAGTTCATCCACCAGCGCATCATCGAACTGCGCGACGCGGGCAAGGCGATCCTGCTGGTCAGTGTCGAACTGGATGAGATCCAGTCGATGTCGGACCGTATCGCGGTGATGTTCGACGGGCGCATCATGGGCGAACGGCTGCCCGATGAAACCGACGAGAAAGAGCTGGGGCTGCTGATGGCCGGTATGGAATCCGCGCCACGCGGCGCCGAGTGGAAAGAGGTCGAGGCAGCCCTCAACGGCGCCGAGACGAAAGGCTCGACAAATGGATAAGATGCCAAGATGGGCCGATGTCGTCCTGATTCCGCTTATCAGCCTCATTGTCGCCTTCCTTCTGTCGGGCCTGGTCATCGTGGCGATCGGGCGCGACCCGATCGAGGCCGTGAAGCTTATGGTCAATGGTGCTGTCGGCTCCACCTACGGCTGGGGCTACACGCTGTATTACGCCACCAATTTCATGTTCACCGGGCTGGCCGTCGCGGTGGCGTTCCACGCGCGGATGTTCAACATCGGCGGCGAGGGGCAGGCCACGCTGGGCGGTCTTGGCGTGGCGCTGGTCTGCCTGGCTCTGCCTTGGCCGCATTGGGCC
>JBAVQZ010000299.1:0-4945 GCA_049694515.1 Paracoccaceae bacterium
CCTCAACGCCACGCCCGACAGCTTTTCCGACGGCGGACGGTTCGTCGCGCGCGATGCGGCGCTCGCGCATGGCCGGGGGATGGTCGATGCGGGGGCCGACATGATCGACATCGGTGGCGAGTCGACCCGCCCCGGCGCTGCAGACGTGCCGGTGGAGAACGAAATCGCGCGCACCGGACCGCTGGTTGCGGCCCTGCGCGAAGCGGGCGTGAGCACCCCCCTTTCGATCGATACCCGCAAGGCGGCGGTGGCCGAAGCCGCGCTGGACGCCGGGGCCGACATGGTGAACGACGTGGCGGCGCTGGGCTATGATCCGGCACTGGCCGGGCTTGTTGCCCGGCGGGGCGTGCCGGTCTGCCTGATGCACGCGCGCGGCACGCCTGCCACGATGCAGGACGATCCGCGCTATGACGATGTGCTCCTTGATGTCTACGACATGCTCGCCGAGCGGGTCGCCGCAGCCGAGGCGGCCGGCATTGCGCGGGCGCGCATCGTGGTAGATCCCGGCATCGGCTTCGGCAAGACGGTGGCGCATAATCTGGCGCTGCTGCGCGGTCTCAGCCTGTTTCACGCGCTAGGCTGCCCGGTGATGCTCGGCGCCTCGCGCAAGCGGTTCATAGGCACTCTCGGCCATGCACCGAATGCCGCCGACCGGGCGCCGGGTTCGATCGCCCTGGCGCTGGCCGGTGCGGCGCAGGGGGTTCAGCTTTTGCGCGTCCATGATATTGCTGAGACTCGGCAGGCGTTGAGCCTGACCGAGGCACTTTGGGACATGGAGCGGGAATGAGCGAAAAACTCTTCGGAACCGACGGAGTGCGCGGGCAGGCCAACGCCTGGCCGATGACCGCCGAGACGGCGCTGCGTCTGGGCGCGGCCGCAGGACGCTATTTCCGGCGCGACGGCAGCTCGGCGCACCGGGTGGTGATCGGCAAGGATACACGCCGCTCGGGCTATATGTTCGAGAACGCGCTGACGGCGGGCTTTACCTCGACGGGCATGAACGTTCTGCTGTTGGGTCCTGTCCCGACCCCGGCTGTGGGGCTTCTGACCCATTCGATGCGCGCCGATGTGGGCGTCATGATCTCGGCCTCGCACAACCCGCATCAGGACAACGGGATCAAGTTCTTCGGCCCCGACGGGTTCAAGCTGAACGATGCCGCCGAGATCGAGATCGAAGCGCTGACGATGCAAGGTGTCGAACTGGCGGAGGCCCAGAATATCGGCCGCGCCACGCGGATAGACGATGGCCGCTTCCGTTACAACGAACGGGTCAAGATGACCTTCCCGCCCGGCCGCCGCCTGGACGGGCTCAAGGTGCTGGTGGATTGCGCCAACGGCGCGGCCTACCGCACCGCGCCGGAAGTATTGTGGGAACTGGGTGCCGAGGTCGTGCCATTCGGGGTGTCGCCCAATGGGGTCAACATCAACGAGGATTGCGGCTCCACCCGCCCCGAGGCGGCGGCTGCCGCGGTGGTGGCGCATGGCGCCGATCTTGGCATCTGCCTGGATGGCGACGCCGACCGGGTGATCCTGATCGACGAGACCGGCAAGATCGCCGATGGCGATCAGATCATGGCGCTTTTCGCCTCGCGCTGGGCAGCGGAGGGGCGGCTGCGCGATAACACGCTGGTTGCCAGCGTGATGTCCAATCTCGGGTTGGAGCGGTTCCTCGCCTCCGAGGGGCTGCGGCTGGAGCGCACGCCCGTCGGCGACCGCTATGTGGTCGAGGCGATGCGCGCGGGCGGCTGGAACCTGGGCGGCGAGCAGTCGGGCCACATCGTGATGACCGATTTCGCCACGACCGGCGACGGGCTTCTGGCCGGCGTCCAGTTCCTTGCCGCGATGGTCGAGACGGGGTTGCCCGCCTCGGCCCTGACGCGCAACTTCGAGCCGGTTCCGCAATTGCTGAAGAACGTGCGGTTTTCGCTGGGCCAGACGCCGCTTGCGGCCGCGCCTGTCCAGCAGGCGATTGCCGCCGCCGAAGCGCGCCTGAACGGCCAGGGGCGGCTGTTGATCCGCAAGTCCGGGACCGAGCCGTTGATCCGCGTCATGGCGGAATGCGAGGATGAGAGGCTGCTGGGCGAGGTCGTTGGCGACGTCGTGGAGGCGGTGGAGCGCGCCGGCTGAGCGCCCCTCTCGCGCCCCGTCAGGCGGAATGAGCGAAGAGGCGCAGAAGGCTGCGCCACTGGCTGATCGCCAGCCCGGTCAGGATCAGGGCGAGCGCCGCGAAAAAGCGCAGCGGCAGATCCTCCGACAGGACCATGACGCCGAACAGGACCGACCAGAGCGGAACCTGGTAGTTCACCAGCGTCATGAAGACCGAGCCGGCGCTGCGGATCACCGTGACGCGCAGCAGCGCGGCCAGCGCCGTAGGCACGAAACCCAGGAACAGGATGGCCATCCCGGTGCTGCTGTCCGTCCAGCCGGGAACCCCCTCGAAGATCAACATGGCGGGGATCAGCAGGATTGACCCCACGACCAGCGTCAGCGCGGCCAGCGCGACGGAATCGATCGGCGGGCAGCGCCGCGTCAGGACCGACGCGATGGCGTAAGAGACCGTCGCGCCCAGGCAGGCCAGCTGTCCCAGGGGCGCCATACCGTGACCGATGAGGCGCAGATCGGGGCCGATCAGCACCAGCGCGCCGCAAAACCCGATGACGACGCCGGTCAGCCTGCGCATCGACAGTTTTTCATCGCTGAAGAAATGCGCCATCGGCAGCACGAAAAGCGGAAGCGCCGCCATTGAGATCCCTGCAAAGGCAGAGGGTGCGTATTGCTGCCCCCAGCTGAGGAGCGAGAAGGGCACGGCAGTGTTCAGCGCGCCGATAAAGGCGACATAGGGCAGAACCCCACTGCGCGGCATCGGCCGCCGAAGCAGGATCGTCAGCCCCATGAGCGCCACCGCACCGAGCGTTGTCCGCGCGCAGGCCACCGTCAGCGGACCATAGCCGCGCAGCGCGATCGAGACGACCATGAACGTCCCGCCCCAGATCAGCCCCAGCGCGCCGACCGACATCCAGTTGGCAGGCGTCGGGTGGCTGGTCGTCCAGACAGTCGACGGGGCCGACGACATGGGCGGTGTTCTCCTGGTGAGAGGCGGGCGGCAGGGCCCGAACGGGCATCTCCTAAGCGCAAGCGCCGCGCTGGTCAACGTGCCCCGGCCCGCACGCGACGGGCCGGGGATGGTCGGGCCGGTGGCTCAGTTCTTTTCCTGATCGACCAGCTTGCCGGCAGAGATCCACGGCATCATGCCGCGCAGCTTTTCGCCGACCTTCTCGATCTGGTGCTCGTCGTTCAGGCGCCGCGTGGCCTTGAAGAAGGGTTGGCCGACGGCGTTTTCCTGCATGAAGTCACGCACGAACGCACCGGTCTGGATGTCGTGCAGCACCGATTTCATCCGGGCCTTGGTTTCGTCATAGGGCAGGATGCGCGGGCCCGAGACATACTCGCCGTATTCGGCCGTGTTCGAGATCGAGTAGTTCATGTTGGCGATGCCGCCCTCATAAATCAGGTCCACGATCAGCTTCACCTCGTGAAGGCACTCGAAATAGGCCATCTCGGGCTCGTAGCCCGCTTCGACCAGCGTTTCGAAACCCATCCGGATCAGTTCGACCAACCCGCCGCAGAGCACGGCCTGCTCGCCGAACAGGTCGGTTTCGCATTCCTGCCGGAACGATGTTTCGATGATGCCAGAACGCCCGCCGCCGATGGCCGAGCAATAGGACAGCCCGAGCTCCAGCGCCTTGCCGCTGGCGTCGTTCTCGACCGCGACGAGGCATGGCACACCGCCGCCCTTTACGTATTCGCCGCGCACGGTGTGGCCGGGACCCTTCGGCGCCATCATGATGACATCGACGCCCGGCTTGGGTTCGATCAGGCCGAAATGCACGTTCAGGCCGTGGGCGAAGGCGATGGCCGCGCCGTCCTTCAGGTTGTCGTGCACGTATTTGCGATAGGTTTCGGCCTGAAGCTCGTCGGGCATGGTGAACATCATCAGGTCGCACCAGGCCGCCGCCTCGGCGATGCCCATGACCTTCAGCCCTTCGGCCTCGGCCTTCTTGGCGCTGGCCGAGCCTTCGCGCAGCGCGACGGCGAGATTTTTGGCGCCCGAGTCGCGCAGGTTCAGCGCATGGGCGTGGCCCTGGCTGCCATAGCCCAGGATGGCCACCTTCTTGTCCTTGATGAGGTTTATGTCGCAATCGCGATCGTAATAGACGCGCATCGGGCGTTCCTTCCTTGATCTGATCGGTTGTTATGCGCAGAAAATAGCGCCGATGCCGGATATAACCTTTTCATCTTTTGACTGTGTGCGACTTTTATGTGAGGAACTATTCTCATAAATTCGAAATGGCGAAATGTTCATGCATATCGACGACACCGATCGCCGCCTTCTGCGCCAGCTTCAGGCGGAACCCGGAATGGCGACACAGGATCTGGCCGACCGTTCCGGGGTGACGGCGGCGACCTGCTGGCGGCGTCTGGAAAAGCTGCGCCGCACCGGCATCCTCAAGGGCACGCGGGCAGTTATCGACTGGGCTGCACTGGGCTATGCCGTCGAGGTCAGCCTGCGCTTCACGCTGGACAAGACCGCGCCGCGCGCCTTCGACGAGTTCATCACTGCGGCGCGCGAAGTGCCCGAGGTGCACGAGATCCAGACCTTCCTGGGCCGGGTGGACGTGCGGCTGAACATCCTTGCGCGCGACATGGCCCATTACCAGGAGATCTATCGCGATCGTATCCTGACCCTGCCGCATATCGCGGATATCGAGGCGTTGATGCATGTCGCCAACATCAAGATGGACGAGGCGCTGCCTATATGACCGCTGCGCTGGACGAGATCGACCGCAAACTGCTGCGCGCGCTGGTGGAGGACGCCTCGCAAAGCGCTGGCGCGCTGGGCCGCCGCTTCGGCCTGTCGCGGCCCGCCGCCTGGCGCCGGATCAGG
>JBAVQZ010000300.1:0-2131 GCA_049694515.1 Paracoccaceae bacterium
CAGCAGGGGCATCCCGTGACGCTCTTCCTGTTCAGCCCGACCGCGCTCTATCACCGCATGAGGTTCGACGACGCGGGATACTGGGAACAGAAAGGCGGCCTTTTCGGACGCTCCGAACGCAGCGGGCCGCTGTTCCGCCTTCGCGGCTTCGACCAGCGCCTGCGGGAGGAGACGGAACGCCTGGCCGCGATCCGGCCGCTTCACTTGGCGCCGGACACCTCCGCCTATTGAAACAGGGCTTCCGGCCCGGCCACCCTTTGGCAAGCGACCATTTCTTGTGCAATTGTGATATTGTCAGGTCAGAAACCGGGAAGTGATTGCAGTCCAGTCCCGCGGTAATCTACAGAGTCACAGACCCGAGTGTATGAAGTTAAGGTGGTTGCATGAAACGTAAAGTCACGAAAGCAGTTTTTCCCGTTGCGGGCCTTGGGACGCGCTTCCTTCCCGCAACGAAAGCTATTCCCAAGGAAATCATGACCTTGGTTGACCGTCCGCTGATTCAGTACGCGATCGACGAGGCGCGGGCCGCGGGGATCAAGGAGTTCATATTCGTCACGTCACGCGGCAAGAGCGCGCTGGAAGATTATTTCGACAGCGCCCCGACGCTTGAGGCCGAGCTTCGCAAGAAGGGCAAGACAGAGCTTCTGGAACTGCTGAAAAGCACGAACATGGACAGCGGCGCGATCGCCTATATCCGCCAGCAGCGGGCCATGGGGCTTGGCCATGCGGTCTGGTGCGCGCGCCGCCTGATCCATGACGAGCCGTTCGCGGTCATCCTGCCCGATGACGTGATCGCCGCCGACAAGCCCTGTCTTCAACAGATGATCGAGGCCTATGCCGAGACAGGCGGCAACATGGTCGCCGCCATGGATGTGCCGCACGAGAAAACCGGCGCCTATGGCATCCTCGATGTCGGGGAAAACATGGGCAATCTCGTCTCGGTCAAGGGGATGGTAGAGAAACCCGCGCCGGAGGATGCGCCGTCTGATCTGGCCGTGATCGGGCGCTACATCCTTACCCCGCAGGTGATGCAGACTCTGAACAAACTCAAGCAGGGCGCCGGAGGCGAGGTGCAGCTGACCGACGCGATAGCAGCACAGATCGGCACCGACGAGGGCGTCTACGGCTTCCGTTTCCGCGGCCAGCGCTTCGACTGCGGCTCGAAAGCGGGTTTCCTGCAGGCGACGGTGGCCTTCGGCCTGGCGCGCGAGGATCTGCGCGACGAGTTCGGGCAATACCTGGAGGAGATGACCTCGCTCCACAAGGCGGCGCAGTAGGACGGCAGGACGGCCCATGACCAATGTTCTGGTAACCGGCGGGGCGGGCTATATCGGCTCGCATGCCTGCAAGGTTCTTCGCGCATCCGGCTATGTCCCGGTGACCTACGACAACCTGTCCACGGGCTGGGCCGACGCGGTGAAATTCGGCCCGCTGGAACGGGGCGAACTGACCGATCGCGAGACTCTGGAAGATGTATTCGCGCGCTACCGGCCCGCCGCGGTGATGCATTTCGCCGCGCTCAGCCAGGTGGGCGAGGCGATGCGTGAACCGGGGAAATACTGGCACAACAACGTCGCTGGCTCGCTGTCGCTGATCGAGGCGGCGGTGGCCGCGGGTTGCCTGAACTTCGTGTTCTCATCGACCTGCGCCACCTATGGCGACCAGGATGGCGTGGTGCTGGACGAGAACAGCGCGCAGATGCCGCTGAACGCCTATGGCGCGTCGAAACGCGCGATCGAGGACATCCTTCGCGATTTCGAGGCCAGCCACGGCCTGAAATCAGTGATCTTCCGCTATTTCAACGTGGCGGGCGCCGACCCCGAAGCCGAGGTGGGCGAGCATCACCGCCCCGAGACCCACCTGATTCCGCTGATGCTGGAAGCGATCGACGGCAAGCGCCCGGCGCTGACGGTTTTCGGCACCGACTATGACACGCCCGACGGAACCTGCATCCGCGACTATGTGCATGTGATGGACCTGGTCGAGGCGCATGTGCTGGGCCTGAAATGGCTCGAGGCGGGCAAGGGCAGCCGGGTGTTCAACCTGGGCACCGGCACCGGCTTCTCGGTGCGTGAAGTGATCGACCAGTCGCGCGCCGTCACCAACCGCCCCGTCCCGTTCGAGGAAGGTC
>JBAVQZ010000301.1:0-2522 GCA_049694515.1 Paracoccaceae bacterium
GGCCAAGCTGCTGGCCGAAGCGCCGGGGCTGATGCTGCTGGACGAGCCGACAAACCACCTGGACATCCAGGCGATCGGCTGGCTGGAGCGGCAACTGGCGGAAACCCGCACCGCCTTCGTGCTGATCAGCCACGACCGCGCCTTCCTGCGGGCGCTGACCCGCGCCACGCTGTGGATCGACCGCGGCGCGGTGCGGCGGCAGGAGAAGGGATTCGAGGCGTTCGAGGAATGGCGCGACAAGGTCTGGGAAGAGGAAGACCAGGCGCGTCACAAGCTGAACCGCAAGATCAAGGCCGAGGCCCGCTGGGCGGTCGAGGGGATCAGCGCCCGGCGCAAGCGCAACCAGGGGCGCGTGCGTAACCTTCAGGCCCTGCGCGAGCAGCGCGCGACGATGATACGCCGCCAGGGCGCGGCCGACATGGCACTGGATTCGGGGCAGAAATCCGGCAAGCGGGTGATCGAGGCGCGCGGCATCTCGAAGGTGTTCGAGGGACGCCCGATCGTGACGGATTTCTCGCTGCGGGTACTGCGCGGCGACCGGGTGGCCTTCGTCGGGCCGAACGGTGTGGGCAAGACCACGTTGCTGAAGATGCTGACCGGCGAGATGCAGCCCGATTCGGGCGAGGTGGTCCTGGGCACCAACCTTTCGATGGCCGTTTTCGACCAGAATCGCGCCAAGCTGGATCCGGACATGAGCCTTTGGGAGAGTCTGACGGGCGACGCCGACATGCGGGTCTCGGGCAAGGCGGACCAGGTGCTGGTGCGTGGGGCGCCGCGCCATGTGGTTGGCTACCTCAAGGATTTCCTGTTTTCCGAGGCGCAGGCCCGCGCGCCCGTCCGTTCGCTGTCGGGGGGCGAGAAGGCGCGGCTGCTTCTGGCAAAGATCATGGCCAAGGAAAGCAACCTGCTGGTGCTGGACGAGCCAACCAACGATCTGGACGTCGAGACGCTGGATCTGCTGCAGGAGTTGCTCGACGACTATGACGGTACCGTGCTGCTGGTCAGCCACGACCGGGACTTCCTGGATCGCGTCGCCAGCACCACCATCGCGATGGAGGGGGACGGCCGCGCCACCGTCTATGCCGGCGGCTGGAGCGATTACCAGGCGCAACGCGGCGAGCGCGATGAGCCGGAAAAGGGCGAAAAACCAAAGCCAACGCCGGAAAAGCCCAAGCAGAAGGCGAAGAACGCCCCCGAAAAGCTGTCCTTCACGGAAAAACACCGGCTGGAGAAGCTGCCCGCCCTGATCGAGCGGCTGGAGGCGGAGATCGCCAAGCTGGAAGAGCTTCTGTCCGACCCCGAGCTATACGCGCGCGCGCCCGTGAAGTTCGACAAGGCGACCGAGGCGCTGGCCGAGCGGCAGAAGAAGCTTGCCGAGGCCGAGGAGGAGTGGTTGGCGCTGGAGGAGAAGGCCGCGGTGTAAGTCGCTGGCCGGGGGAGAAAAAATGGGGCAGGGGCCGCTTTCGGGTGTCAGGATCGTCGAGATCGCGGGGCTGGGGCCCACGCCCTTCGCCGCGATGACGCTGGCCGACATGGGGGCCGAGATCGTGCGCGTGCAGCGCCCCGGGCAGACCCATCTTCTGGGGCTGGAGCACGACATTCTGAACCGCGGCCGCGGGTTCATCGAACTTGACCTGAAATCCGATAACGGCAAGGCGGCAATCCGCCGTCTGATTACCTGCGCCGACGCCCTGATCGAAGGGATGCGCCCCGGCGCGATGGAGCGGCTGGGGTTGGGCCCGGACGATATGCTCGGGCTTAACCCGCGACTGGTCTATGGACGGATGACAGGCTGGGGGCAGGACGGGCCACTGGCGCAGGCGGCCGGGCATGACATCAACTATATCGCGCTCAGCGGCGCGCTGCACGCCATCGGCCGGGCCGATGCGCCGGTGCCGCCGCTGAACCTTCTGGGCGATTTCGGCGGCGGCGGCATGTATCTGGCCTTCGGCATGGTCTGCGCGCTTTTCGCCGCGAAAACCTCTGGTCAGGGGCAAGTGGTGGATGCGGCGATCACCGACGGGACGGCGCATCTGATGGCGATGATCCAGTCGATGCGGAACGCCGGGCTGTGGCAGGACCGGCGCGCGGCCAACCTGCTGGACGGCGCGGCGCCCTTCTATGGCGTCTATGCCTGCAAATGCGGCGGTTTCGTCTGCGTCGGCGCGCTGGAGCCGAAATTCTTCGAAGAATTGGTTGAGCGGCTGGGCCTGGCGCAGGTGGATCTGCCGGACCGCTCCGACCCTGCCAACTGGCCTGCGCTGCGCGCCCGTTTCGCCGAGGTTTTCGCCGGGCGGACCCGGGCCGAGTGGTGCGCGGTGATGGAGGGTACGGACGCCTGCTTCGCGCCCGTCCTGAGCATCGACGAGGCGCCGGACCACCCCCACAACCGCGCCCGCGGGATCTATCTCGAACCGGACGGCCATGTTCAGCCCGCCCCGGCGCCGCGCCTGTGCGGCACGCCGGGGGAGGTGCAGCCGGCCAGCCAGAGCGACCCGCTGGATGTCGGGGAGGTGCTGGCC
>JBAVQZ010000302.1:0-4465 GCA_049694515.1 Paracoccaceae bacterium
CCCCTCCAGCAGCGCCTGCGCGCGCACCGTCAGCATCAGCGCCTGCGCCGCGCGCGGTCCCGGCCCCCACGAGACATTCTGCTGCACCGCCTGCGGCGCGTCGGAAGACCCCGGGCGGCAGGCGCGGACAAGGTCGAGGATCAGCTCGACGACGGCCTCGCCCACGGGCATCCGTCGAATCGTGGCCTGCGCCGCGATAAGCTGCTCGGCGGTGAAAACGGCGTGGGCCTCCTCTTCCTCGATCCCGGTGGTGGCGATAAGGATGTCGTGCTCGGTTCTGCGGTCCGGATAGGGCACGTCGATCTGTACCAGGAACCGGTCGAGCTGCGCCTCTGGCAGCGGATAGGTGCCCTCCTGTTCGATCGGGTTCTGCGTGGCCAGCACGTGAAAGGGCGGCGTCAAAGTGTGTTCCTGCCCGGCGATGGTGACCGATTTCTCCTGCATCGCCTGCAGTAGCGCTGATTGCGTGCGGGGCGAGGCGCGGTTGATCTCGTCCGCCATCAGAAGCTGGCAAAAGATCGGACCCTTGATGAAGCGGAAGGCCCGCGACCCGTCAGAGGCGGTTTCCAGGACCTCGGACCCCAGGATATCGGCCGGCATAAGGTCGGGCGTGAACTGGATTCGCGCGCCGTCCAGCCCCATGACCGTCGAAAGCGTGTCCACCAGCCGGGTCTTGCCCAGCCCGGGAAGACCGATCAGAAGGCCGTGCCCGCCGCACAAAAGCGCCGACAGGGTCAGGTCCACGACCCGCGGCTGACCGATGAAACGTCTGGTGATACTGGCCTTCGCCTCGGCCAGCCCGGCGCCCAGCGCCTCGATCTCTTCCACCAGTTGGGCCTCATCGCTCATGACATCTCTCCCGTCGGTCATATATGGTGCCATTAAAGGGAAGTATTCCCCTTGGCACAAATGGCAAAAAGCAACGTGGCACAAATGATCGTGAAACCCGACGTGGAAAACCTGGCCCAGGCGGCCCGCGCCGCCGGAAAAAAAGGCTTGCCGCCCGTGCATCTGTGGAACCCGCCCTTCTGCGGCGACCTGGACATGCGGATCGCGCGTGACGGCACTTGGTTCTATCTCGGCACCCCGATCGGGCGGCACGCGATGGTCAAGCTGTTCTCGTCGATCCTGCGGAAGGACGGCGACGACTATTTCCTTGTCACGCCTGTCGAGAAGGTGGGAATCACCGTCGATGACGCGCCCTTCGTCGCGCTGGATTTCGAGGTTGCGGGCGAAGGTCGGGATCAATCCATCACATTCTTCACAAATGTCGAAGATGCGGTGACAGCCGGCCCCGACCACCCGATTCGCGTGATAAGAGACCCCGGGACCGGCGAGCCTTCGCCATATGTGAACGTGCGCGCCAATCTCGACGCGCTGATCGACCGCAAGAGTTTTTACCGGCTGGTGGAGATCGGCGCCCATGCCGAGCACGAGGGCGAAAGCTGGTTCGGCCTGTGGTCGGACGGCCGGTTCTTTCCGATCATTCCCTCGGCGGAACTGCCTCAGGCGTGATGCGCCTCGGGCGACCGGTCGGCACAGCCCTGCGCCTCGGTCTCCAACTCCAGCGTGACGTGATAGATCCCGTATTCCTCGGCCAGCACCTCTTTCACCCTGTCGGTCACCTGCGCGAAGTCCGCCTCGGCGGCGTCGCTGACCACCAGATGCGCCTCGAACGCCGTGCGATGCTCGTCGATCTGCCAAAGATGCAGGTGATGCAGGCCGTCAACGCCGGGAACACGCCGGACGCGGTCCGCGACAGTGGAAAGATCCGGCGCCGCCGGGCTGCCCAGCATCAGGATCCGGATCACCGGGCCGATTTCCCTGCCGGCATGCCACAGGATGTATCCCGCGATGCCCAACGTCACCAGCGGGTCGATCAGCCGCCAGTCGTACAGCAGGATCAGCGTCCCCGCGACGATCACCGCGACCGAGCCCATCGCGTCGGCCACGTTGTGAAGGAACGCCGCGCGGATGTTCATGCTGGTCTTCGACATCGAATAGGTCAGCAGCGCGGTGGCAAGGTCGATCACCAGCGCGATTCCCGCAACGATCACCACGATCCAGCCCTCCACCCCCGGCGGATCGAACAGGCGCATGACCGCCTCGGCAACGAGGTAGAAGGCGATCACGATCAGCGTTGTGTAGTTCACAAGCGCGGCCACGATCTCGGCCCGGCCGTAGCCGAAGGTCATGCTGTCGTCATACGGCCGCCGGGACACGCGCCTTGCCACCAGCGCGATCACAAGTGAGATCGCATCCGAGAAATTGTGGATCGCGTCCGCCACCAGCGCCAGCGAGCCCGAGATCACGCCGCCGACGATCTGCGCCACCGTCAGCAGCAGGTTCACCCCCACGGCCCAGATCACCCGCAGATCCCCGGCCTCAGGGTCGATATGGTGGTGATGATCGTGGTCATGCGGCATCGCGTCGTCCTTCGGCATTGTCATTGCGGAAGATGGCCGCGGCCGCCGGGCCGCGACGGGTGAATCCGTTCTGTCCAAGACACTAGCGTCTCTAGTAGCTAGAGGTTCAAGAGGGCTTTTGATGTTTTCAGTCGGGCAGATGTCGGCGCACCCAGACGGGGTCAAGGTGTCAGGGATCCGCAATGGTCGGGTGATGGGCCTGATCGCTGCCGATGAGCGGACAACACGAAACCAACGGTATTTCTTCCCCGACGGGCCCGACCGCCTGTCCGTCATCAAGCCAGCGGGGGATCATCTGCCAGACCTCCGCGCGCGGATTTCGGCGGCGACTTCGCCTTCCTGATCAGGCGTCCGGCGCGCGAATCCGACCTGAGGATACAGGAACCGCCGAGCCGCGTATGTGAACCGCCGTCAGGGCGCCATCCTGCAACTCGATCCTCAGCGCGATCTGCGACGGGCGTCCCATCTCGACCCCTTGGGTAATGGAAACCCGGTTTTCGCCCTCGCCAAGCCGCCCGGCGCACAGAAGTTCGGCCGCGAAAATCGCCGCCGCCGACCCGGTCGCCGGATCCTCTGGAATGCCCGCGGAGGGCGAGAACATGCGCGCGCGGTAGCCCGCCGCACCGTCGGGCGTATAAAGCCAAGCACCGTCGGCACCCCAGGCCGCCATGACGCAAGACCATTGCGGTTCGGTCGGCCGTGCGCGCGCCAGGGCGCCGGCGTCAGCGACCGGCACGTAAAGGTAAGACGGTCCACCTTGCCAATGCGCCGGCGCGCCATGTCCGGAGCAGCCAATCTCCGCCGGAGCGAGTCCGAGAGCCTGCGCCACATCATCATCGGACGCTCCGCCCGGCGCGGCGAACGGCAGAACCGGTGCAGTGAACTCGGCCGTGACTGCGTTGCCGTCGCGTGAGACGCAGACCGGCACCAGCCCCGCCTCCTCTTCCAACGTCAGTTCCGCGCAGTTCGCGGCTCCATCGTCCAGCAAACCCGAAAGCAGGATCGCGCAGCCGATGGTCGGATGGCCGGCGAAGGGGATCTCGGCGGTGGGAAAGAAAATCCGGACGCGTGCCGAATTGGCGGGATCCCGCGGCGCCTGGACAAAGATCGTCTCGGACAGGTTGAACTCGCGCGCGATGGTCTGCATCTGCGCTGCGCTCAGGCCGTCGGCCCCCAGGACCACGGCCAGCGGATTGCCCGAAAACGCCTGATCGGTAAACACGTCGAGCGTGTGGAAGATCAGGTCCGCCGTGCCCATCGTCAATGCGCCTCGGCCCAGTTGGCGCCCTGCCCCGCGTCCACGGTCAGCGGCACGTCCAGCTTCACCGCGGGCATCGCCGCGTTTTCCATGACCGCGCGCACCGCGGCGATCGTATCATCCACCGCGCCCTTCTCGACCTCGAAGATCAATTCGTCATGCACCTGCAAAAGCATCTTGGCGGGCAGTCTTTCGATGGCCTCGGGCATCCGGATCATCGCGCGCCGGATCACGTCGGCCGCGGTGCCCTGGATCGGCGCGTTGATCGCCGCGCGCCGGGCGAACCCCGCGCCGGGACCCTTGGCGTCGATCTCGGGCGTGTGGATTTTACGGCCGAACAGGGTCTGCACGTATTTGTGCTCTTTCGCGAAGGCCACGGTGTCGTCCATATAGGCTCGGATGCCGGGGAAACGCTCGAAGTAGCGGTCTATGAAGCCTTGCGCCTCGGCCCGCGGGATGCGCAGATTGCGCGCCAGGCCGAAGCCCGAGATGCCGTAGATCACCCCGAAATTGATCGCCTTGGCCTGCCGCCGGATCTCGGGCGTCATCTGGTCCAGCGGCACGTTGAACATCTCGGACGCTGTAAGCGCGTGAATATCCTTCCCTTCGCGGAACGCGTCTTTCAGCTCCTGGATGCCGGCCACATGCGCAAGGATGCGAAGCTCGATCTGGCTGTAGTCGAGCGACAGGATCACCCGGCCCTCCTCCGCCACGAACGCCTCTCGGATGCGCCGCCCCTCGTCCGAGCGGACGGGGATGTTCTGAAGGTTCGGATCGGTCG
>JBAVQZ010000303.1:0-8580 GCA_049694515.1 Paracoccaceae bacterium
CGGCACGCTTGACATGGGCGGGGGTCACATCCACCCGCTGCGTTTCGCGCTGGGGCTGGCGCGGCTGGCACGGGACCGGGGCGTGCGGATCTTCGAGCGTTCCCGCGTCACGGGGCTGAGCCAAGGCGACCCGGCCACGGTCAAGACCGACAAGGCCCAGATCACGGCGCGCAACGTGGTGATGGCCTGCAACGGCTATCTCGGCCATTTGCAGTCGGAAGTGGCGGCGCGTGTCATGCCGATCAACAATTTCATCGTCGCGACCGAGCCGCTGTCAGAAACCGAGGCCGAAGCGTTGATCCGCGACAATCACGCGGTGGCGGATTCCAAGTTTGTGATCAACTATTTCCGCCTGTCGCAGGACCGGCGGATGCTGTTCGGGGGCGGCGAGAGCTATGGCTACCGTTTCCCCGCCGACATCGCCGCGCTGGTGCGCAAGCCGATGCTGGAGATCTATCCGCAGCTCAAAGACGCCCGCATCGACTATGCCTGGGGCGGCACGCTGGGGATTACGATGAACAGGATGCCGCATTTCGCGCGGGTTGCGGGCAACATCATAAGCGCCAGTGGTTATTCCGGTCATGGCGTGGCCATGGCAACGCTGGGCGGCAAGATCGCCGCCGAGGCGATTGCCGGCCAAGCTATGAAATTCGACCTGCTGGCCAGTGTGCCGACACAACGCTTCCCCGGCGGCGCTGCCCTGCGCTGGCCGCTTCTGGTGCTGGCGATGGTCTGGTTCTCGCTGCGCGACAGGCTTTGACGACGACTTGGGCCCGGTTCGGGGTCAAAACGGAGGAACCCGCATGACGATACTCGAAAAACGCCAGTTCTTCATTGGCGGCGAATGGATCGATCCCGCCGCGCCGAATGACTTTCCGGTAGAGAACCCCGCGACCGAAGAGCAGATCGCGGTGATCTCGATGGGCGCGCAGGCCGACGTGGACCGCGCCGTCGCAGCCGCGCGGCAGGCGTTCGAGAGCTTTTCGCGCACAACCCCGGCCGAGCGGATCGAATTGCTGGAAAGCATCCGCAGCGCCTATGAGCGCCGCATCGACGAATTCGCCGAGACCATCACCGCCGAGATGGGCGCGCCCGCCTCGCTGTCGCGCAACGCGCAGGCGGCGGTGGGCATCGGCCATCTGGACGGCGTTCTGGCCGCGCTCAAGAAGATGGCGTTCCGCGAGGTCAGCGACAACGGCGACACCATCCTGCGCGAACCGATTGGTGTGTGCGGCCTGATCACGCCCTGGAACTGGCCGATCAACCAGATCGCGCTGAAGGTGCTGCCGGCGCTGGCCGCGGGCTGCACGATGATCCTGAAGCCGTCCGAACTCACCCCGCTCGACGCCATGCTCTATGCCGAGGTGCTGGACGAGGCCGGCGTGCCCAAGGGCGTTTTCAACCTGGTCAACGGCGAAGGGCCGGTGGTGGGCTCGGCCATGTCGAAGCATCCGGACATCGACATGATGTCGTTCACCGGCTCCACCCGTGGCGGCACCGCCGTCACCAAGGATTCCGCCGACACCGTGAAGCGCGTCGCGCTGGAACTGGGTGGCAAGTCGCCCAACATCGTCTTTGCCGATTCCGATCTCGACAAGTCGGTGAAACGCGGCGTGCGTCATTGCTTCCAGAACACCGGCCAGTCGTGCAACGCGCCGACCCGGATGCTGGTGGAGCGCAGCGCCTATGACAAGGCGCTGGAGGTGGCCAAGGCCACCGGCGAGGCGCAGAAGGTCGGCGATCCACAACAGACCGGTAGCCACATCGGCCCGCTGGTCAGCCGCCAGCAGTTCGACAAGGTGCAGGGCCTGATCGCCGCCGGCATCGAAGAGGGCGCGCGCCTTCTGGTGGGCGGCCTGGGCAAGCCGGAAGGCTTCAACCAGGGGCATTTCGTCCGCCCGACTATCTTTGCTGATGTCAGCAACGACATGCGCGTCGCGCGAGAGGAGATATTCGGCCCCGTCCTGGTCATGATCCCCTTCGAGGACGAAGAGGACGCGATCCGCATCGCCAACGACACGCCCTACGGGCTGGCCGCGCAGGTCCAGTCCGGCGACGAGGCGCGGGCTGACCGGGTGGCCGGGCGGCTGAAGGCGGGGATGGTGCATATCAACGGCTCCGACATCAGCTGGGGCAGCCCCTTCGGCGGCTACAAGATGTCCGGCGTCGGGCGCGAGGGCGGCAAGTTCGGGATCGAGGAGTTCCTGGAAATCAAGGCCGTCTCGAAACCCTGACGGGCGCCGCGCTTGCCGCCCCGGCGCATCCGTGAAACAAATTCGCTATCGGCAGGGGAGGAGGCCATCGCGATGTTTCACGATCTCAGGGGACGGCGGGCGCTGGTGACCGGGGCGTCCTCGGGGCTGGGGCGTCACTTCGCCCGGCTGCTGGCGCTGCACGGGGCCGAGGTCCGCGCCGCCGCCCGCCGCCTGGACAAGCTCGAAGAACTGGAAGCCGAGATCGAGGCAGGCGGCGGCCGGGGCGACGTGGTCGAGATGGACGTGACCGACAGTGCCTCGGTCAAGGCAGGGATCGCGGACGCCGATTTCGACATCCTGATCAACAATGCCGGGATCGCCGTCACGAAACCCGCGCTCGACATGAGCGAGGAGGCGTTCGACGCGGTGCTCGCCACCAACCTGAAGGGCAGCTTCCTGGTCGCGCGCGAGGTCGCCGCCGCGATGGAGGCGCGCGGGCGCGGCGGGGCGATCGTCAACATCGCCTCGATCACCGGGCTGCGCGTGGCGGGCGGGCTTTCGGCCTATGCCACGTCCAAAGCAGCGGTGATACAGCTGACCAGGTCGATGGCGCTGGAATGGGCGCGCTACGGCATCCGCGTCAACGCGCTCTGCCCCGGCTACATCGAGACCGACATCAACCGCGCCTTCTTCGGGACCGAGGCCGGGCAGGCGATGATCGCGCGGATCCCGCAGCGCCGCCTTGGCCGGCCCGAGGATCTGGACGGGGCGCTGCTTCTGCTCGCCTCCGACGCGGGCGCCTACATCACCGGCGCGACGCTGGCCGTCGATGGCGGTCACCTTGTCTCCAGCCTGTGAGGACCCCCTGATGGATTTCACGATTTCCCCCCAGATCGAGGACTACCGCCGTCGCATCGCCGACTTCGTGGACGCGCAGGTCGTGCCGCTGGAATGCGATCGCGCGAATTACGACGCTCATGGAAATATCGCGCGCCCGCAGCTGGAGCGTCTGCGCGGCATGGCGCGCGCGCAGGGGCTTTGGTGCCTGCAACTCGAACCCGAAAGCGGCGGCGCGGGCCTTGGCAAGACGGGCATGGCCGTCTGCTATGAAGCGATGAACCGCTCGATCTTCGGTCCCGCGGTATTCAACAGCGCCGCGCCCGACGACGGCAACATGATGGTGCTGGAGGCGCTGGGAACCGAAGCCCAAAAGGCTGAATGGTTGGCCCCCATCGCGAGCGGCGACGTCAGCTCTGCCTTCGCCATGACCGAGCCGCGTCCCGGCGGCGGCTCCGACCCGTCGATGATCCGTACGACCGCCGAGAAGCGGGGGGATGTCTATGTTGTCAGCGGGCGCAAATGGTTCATCACCGGCGCTGCCGACGCCGCGCATTTCATCCTGATCGCAAAGACCTCGGACGATCCGCGCCGCGGCCTGACCGCGTTCCTGTTCCACCGCGACCAGCCGGGGTGGCAGATCGACCGGCGCATCGGCATCATGGGCCCCGAGGAACACGGCGGTCATTGCGAGTTGACCTTCGACGGGCTGGAGATTCCGGCGGAAAACGTGCTGCTGGGCGAAGGGCGTGGTCTGAAGGTCACGCAGACGCGACTGGGCCCCGCGCGGCTGACCCATTGCATGCGCTGGCTGGGACTCGCCAAGCGCTGCGTCGAGATCGCCCGCGCCTATGCGGAAGTGCGCGAGGGGTTCGGCGTGCGGCTGGCCGACCGGGAGAGCATCCAGCTGATGCTGGGCGATCTGGCGATGCAGATCGAGGTCGGGCGGCTGTTGGTGATGAAGGCCGCGTGGGAGATCGACCGGGGCGGCTTCGCCCGCAAGGAGGTGTCGATGGCCAAGATCCATGTCGCGAACCTGCTGCACAAGGCCGCCGACGTGGCGATCCAGATCAACGGCGCGCGGGGCTATTCCACCGATACCGTGCTGGAATGGATCTATCGCTACGCCCGTCAGGCGCGGTTGGTGGACGGCGCCGACGAGGTGCACAGAATGGTGCTGAACCGCCAGCTGGGCGAAGAGGGGCGCGGCTTCTGGTACTGGGACGTGAATGAGGAACAAGCGAAGGGAGCGTGATGCAGTTCGACGATTTCCTGAACCCGAGAGCGGCCAATTTCCAGCCGCTCACGCCGTTGTCCTTCCTCGATCACGCGCTGCTCGCCTTCTCCGACCGGCCCGCCGTCGCCTGGCATGACCGGATCTGGAACTATGCCGAATTCCACAAGCAGGTGCTGCGCATGGCCGCCGCCCTGAAGGCGCGCGGCATCGGGCGGGGTGACGTGGTATCTGTCATCGCGCGCAACCGGCCCGAGATGCTGGCCGCGCATTACGCGGTACCGATGATCGGCGCGGTTCTGAACACGATCAATATCCGCCTGGATCGCGGCACGATCGAATACATCCTGGATCATGGAGAAAGCCGGCTGCTGATCGTCGATCCGGTCTGCTCCGAGGCGGCGCTGAAAGCCGCGCGGGCGGTCGGCACGCCCGTGCTGATGCTGCCCGATGCGGCAGATGACGCAGCGTCCGATGCGCTGGACATCTTTCGCGGCGATCTGCCGGACGAGATACCCGGCCTCCTTGCCGAAATGACGGAGGAGTGGCGGCCGATCTGCCTGAACTACACCTCCGGCACCACCGGCAACCCCAAGGGCGTGATCTATCATCACCGCGGCGCGCATCTGAACGCGCTCGGCAATGCCGCGACGCTGGGCCTGGACGAGCACAGCGCCTATCTCTGGACGCTGCCGATGTTTCATTGCAACGGCTGGTGCCACACCTGGGCGGTGACGGCAGCGGGGGGCTTGCATGTCTGCCTCGACCGGCCCGACCCCGATCTGATCCTCAAGGAACTTTCGCGGCGCGACGTCACGCATTTCTGCTGCGCGCCGGTGGTGCTTTACATGCTGGTGAACGAACCGGGCGTCGAGGCTCTGGACATGAGGACCCGCGTCAAGGTCGGCACCGGCGGCGCGGCGCCGACCGCAACGCTGATCGAGGCGCTGGGCAACTTGGGCTTCGACCTGATGCACCTTTACGGGCTGACGGAATCCTACGGCCCCGCCACCGTCTGCCGCTTGCCCGAGGTTTCGGCCGAATGGGACGCGGCGCGCAAGGCGCGGCGTCTGGCACGGCAGGGCGTGCGCCATGTCACCGGAAGCGACGTGCGCGTGCTGCGCGAGGATGGCAGCGACGTGACCCCCGACGGCACCGAGATGGGCGAAATCGCGCTGACCGGCAACACGCTGATGGCCGGTTATTACCGTGACCGCGATGCGACCGAGACGGCGCTGCGCGGGGGCTGTTTCCACACCGGCGATCTGGCGGTGCGGTTCGAGGACGGCTCGATCCAGGTGAAGGACCGCGCCAAGGACATCATCATTTCGGGGGGCGAGAATATCTCGAGCCTGGAAGTCGAGGAGGCGCTGCACAAGCACCCCGCGGTGCTGCTGGCCGCCGTCGTCGCGGCACCGCACCCGAAATGGGGTGAGACACCCTTCGCCTTCATCGAGTTGAAAGAGGGGGAGGAGGTCGACGGCGCAGCGCTCACCGCCTTCTGCCGCGCGCATCTTGCCGGCTTCAAGCTGCCGCACCGCTTCCATTTCGGCCCCCTGCCCAAGACCGCCACCGGAAAGGTCCGCAAGTTCGAACTGCGCCAGGCCGCCGCCGGGCTGGATCAATGAGCGCGGCCGATTTCGACCCCGCCGCGCTGGAGAGATTCCTCGGGCAGACCTTCGGTGCTTCGCCGCAACCCATGCAGCTCTCGCGGATCGCCGGCGGACAGTCGAACCCGACCTATTTCGTTACATTCGGCGGGCGCAACATGGTGCTGCGCAAGAAACCCGCCGGGCCGATCCTGAAAGGCGCCCATGCCATCGACCGCGAATACCGCGTCCTGCGCGCGCTGGAGGGCGCCGATGTGCCGGTGCCCCGCGCGATCCTCTATCACGAAGACGGCGACGTTCTGGGCACGCCCTTCTACCTGATGGAGCGGCTGGAGGGGCGCGTCTTTCACGACTGCGCGCTGGAGGATGTGCCGACCGGGGATCGTCGCGGCCTTTACATGGGAATGGCCGACGCGATGGCGAAGCTGCACGCCGTCGTGCCCGCCGATGTCGGGTTGGGGGATTACGGCCCGCCCGGAAACTATTTCGAGCGGCAGATCCGGCGCTGGACAAAGCAATACCACGCCTCGACCGGTGGCCCGATCGCGGCGCTGGACGCGCTGGTGGACTGGCTGCCCGACAACATGCCCGCCAATGACGGGCGGGTGTCGATCGCGCATGGCGATTTCCGGCTGGGCAACATGCTGTTCCACCCGTCCGAGCCGCGCGTCGTCGGCATCCTCGACTGGGAGCTTTCGACGCTGGGCCATCCGCTGGCCGACCTGGGCTTCTGCTGCATGTCCTGGCACAGTTCGCCCGAAGAATACGGCGGCATCCTCGGTTTGGACCTCGCGGCGCGGGGGCTGCTCACGCAGCAGGAATTCATCGACCGATACTACGCGTCCGCGGCGCCGACCGCGCCGTTGACCGATTTCCACATCGCCTTCGCGCTGTTCCGATTCTCGGTGATTTTCGTGGGCATTGCCGACCGTGCGCGCGCGGGAAGCGCGGCCTCGGACGAGGCGGCCCGGCTGGCGCCGCTGGCTGAACGCTTCGCCATCCGCGCGACCGAGGTGATTGCCGGGGAACACGCGACATGAGCGTGGCGGCAAGTGATGCGTCGGGGCCACATAGGTTTCGGTCGTGGCTTGTCGCGGGGCGGGGTCGCGCCCATGTGATAAGGGATCAGCGCCACGCCCGAACGGAAGATCGCAACGCAGGACCTGTATGCACTCGACGGTAATCCATTATTTCCGCTGGTCTTTCCTTTTCACCCTTGTCGGGCTGGGTCTGGCCGCCTGGCTGGGCTGGACGATGGCCGGCGGCCTTGGCGGCGCGGCTTCGTTCCTTCTGATCGCGGTCGTGCTGGGGGTTCTGGAAATCTCGCTTTCCTTCGACAACGCCATCGTCAACGCCAACAAGCTCAAGACGATGCAGCCTGTGTGGCAAAAGCGGTTCCTGACCTGGGGGATCGTGATCGCCGTTTTCGGCATGCGGATCATCTTTCCGCTGGCGATCGTGGCCATCGCCGCCGAGATCAGCCCCTGGGCGGCGCTGCATCTTGCCGCGAGCCGGCCGGATGAATATGCCCGCATCATTGGCGCCGAACACCTGTCGATCGCGGCTTTCGGTGGCACCTTTCTGATGATGGTCGCGCTGACCTATTTCATTGACGAGCACAAGGAGGTGGACTGGATCTCTGCCGTTGAATGCCGTCTGCGCCGCTGCGCCTCGGTTCGCGGACTCGAGATCGCCTTCGTGCTGCTGCTCGTCTACAGCTTTTCGACGGCGCTGCCCGAAGCCAGCCAGGACGAATTCCTGTCGGCGGCGATCCTGGGGCTGCTGACCTATCTGGCGGTCGATCTTCTGGGGCATGTGCTGGACCACACCGAGGGCGCGGCCGACCTGGCGCGGGCCGGTGGGCTGGGCGCCTTCCTCTATCTCGAAGTGCTGGACGCCTCGTTCAGCTTCGACGGGGTGATCGGTGCCTTCGCCCTGACGCAAAACCTGTTTCTTATCGCCATCGGTCTGGGAATTGGCGCGATCTATGTTCGCTCGATGACCATCATGCTGGTGGAGAAAGAGACACTGGCCGAATTCCGCTATCTTGAACACGGGGCGTTCTACTCGATCCTGGCGCTGTCGCTTATCATGTTCGCGCAGACCCTGGTGCATATCCCCGAACTTCTGACCGGCCTGATCGGCGCGGCGTTGATCGGTTGCGCGCTATGGTCCTCGATCCGCTACAACCGCCGCAAGCAGCAGGACGCTTGAGCCCCCTCAGCGCTTTGCCCCGCTGCGGAACAGCCTGCGCGCCAGCAGGATGCGCGACGCGGCCGTGACATAACACAGCGCCCCGAACACCCACGCGAGCGGCGCAAACCACGCCGGAAGAAGGCATAGCGCCACGAAAAAGGCGATCGTCTCGGTCCCCTCCAGCAACCCGCCGGTGAAGTAGAGCGATTTCACGCCGTGTGCCGACGTTTCCATCTTTCCCTTCTCGGCGAGGATCGCGAAACCCAGGAAGGTCGCGCCGTTGGCATAGAAACTGGCCAGAAGGAAGCCGCCCGCCGCCCCGTTCGCCGCCGGGTCGGCCAGTACGAAGCCCAGCGGCACCGCGCCGTAGAAGATGAAATCCGCCGTGATGTCGAGGAAGCCGCCGAAATCGGTCTTGTGCGTGGCCCGCGCAATGGCCCCGTCCAGCCCATCCGCCAGACGGCTCAGCCCCAGCGGGACAAGCGCCCAGCCCGGCGCGCCGAGCGTG
>JBAVQZ010000304.1:0-2404 GCA_049694515.1 Paracoccaceae bacterium
TGCCGCCGGGCTGCAGCACGCCCTGCGCGTGATCGACGCACTGGAGCGGGAGGCCGGGCAGGGCTGTCCCGCTTTCCTGAACATGACCGCGACCGCCACGCTGATCGCCGCCGCCGCGCTGCTGCGAAAGGAGTCGCGCGGCGGCCACTACCGCGCGGATTTCCCCGAGCCCCGCGCCGAATTCGCCTAGCGCAGCCGCCTGACGCTGAAAGAAGCGTTGGCGCTGCGAGACAAACAGATCGAGATGACCTGATGACGCTCCATCCCGTTCCGCCGCTGCCCGACCTGATCCTTGAACCCATGGTGCGCAATGCGCTGGCCGAGGATCTGGGGCAGAACGGCGACATCACCACCCGCACGGTAATCCCGACTGGCACTGGCTATCACGCGCGGATCAACGCGCGGGAGGCCGGAATCGTCTCGGGGATGCAGGTGGCCGCGCTCGCCTTCCGCCTGATCGACCCGGAGCTGTCCGTGCGCGTCATTCTGGCCGACGGTGCGCCCTGCAAACCCGGCGACACGCTGATGGAGGTGTCCGGCAGCGCCGCCGCGATCCTCTCGGCCGAGCGCGTCGCGCTGAACTTCGCCGGGCGGCTGAGCGGTATCGCCACCCAGACAAGCGCCTTCGTGGCGCAGACAAAAGGCACGCACACGCGCATCACCTGCACCCGCAAGACGACGCCGGGCCTGCGTGTCGTCGAAAAACAGGCGGTGCTGCATGGCGGTGGTTTCAACCACCGCTTCGGGCTGAGCGACGCGATCCTGATCAAGGACAACCACATCGCCGCGGCGGGCGGCGTGCGCGCGGTGCTGGAGGCGGTGAAGGTGCGCGCCTCGCACATGATCCGCGCGGAGATCGAGGTGGATCGTCTGGACCAGCTGGAAGAGGTGCTGGAGGTCGGCGGCGCCGATGTCGTGCTGCTGGACAACATGGACACGCCCACGCTGGTCCGCGCGGTGGAAATGGCGCGGGGCCGCATCGTCACCGAGGCCTCGGGCAACATGCGGCTGGAGCGGATCGCCGAGGTCGCGGCGACGGGGGTCGATTACATATCGGTCGGCGCGCTGACCCATTCGGCCCGGACGCTGGATCTGGGGCTCGATTTCTGAGAACCGGCATCGCCGGGGCGCGCAGACATGAAAAGGCCGACAGCCGTGAGCCGCAAGCGCATCCTGTTCGACGAAGGGCCGATCGCGGGCGGCACGCTGTTCGCCGAACCCTCACGCCTGATCCGCGCCGACAGCCCCGAAGAGGTGCCCGACGCGCTTGAGGAGTTGGTCGCGGCGCAGGCGGCGGGACGGTGGCTCGCGGGCTATGCGAGCTACGAGCTGGGTTATCTGTTCTCTTCCAGGCTGCGGGGGCTGATGCCCGCGTCGCGCGATGTGCCGCTGTTGCTGTTCGGCGTGTTCGACGGGCCTGACCCCGCCCCGGCGCCAACTACGGCAGGAACAGCGCGTCTGAGCACACCGGAGCCGGTCTGGACCCCCGGGGACTATGCCGCCGCCTTCGACCGGGTGCAGGCCTATATCGCCGCCGGCGACATCTACCAGGCGAACCTCACCTTCCCGATGACGGCCCGCGCCGAGGGCGCGCCTGACGATCTTTACGCCGCCCTTCGCGCGGTTCAGCCGGTGGCGCATGGCGCGCTGGTTGATCTTGGGGGGCCGGTGCTGCTGTCGCGCTCGCCCGAACTGTTCTTCCGGGCCGACGCCACGGGCGTGCTGGAAACCCGGCCGATGAAGGGTACTGTTCCGCGCGGCGCGAGCCCGGCGGAGGATGTCGCCAACCGCGCCTGGCTGGCCGCGTCCGAAAAGAACCGGGCCGAGAACCTGATGATCGTCGATCTGCTGCGCAACGACATTTCCCGCGTCACTGAGGTCGGATCGGTCGAGGTGCCCGAGCTGTTCAGCATCGAAACCTATGCGACCGTGCACCAGATGACGTCGCTGGTCCGCGGGCGATTGCGGGCGGACGTGCGCCTGCCCGATATCTTCCGCGCGCTGTTCCCCTGCGGGTCGGTTACCGGCGCGCCCAAGATCCGGGCGATGCAGATCATCCGCGAGCTTGAGCCGGCCGCCCGCGGCGCCTATTGCGGTGCGATCGGCTGGGTGGCGCCGGACGGGCGGATGTCGTTCAATGTGGCGATCCGCACGCTGACGCTGTTCGAGGATGGCGCGGTGCGGCTGAACGTGGGTGGCGGCGTGGTGCATGACAGCACCGCCGCGGCGGAATACGAGGAAGCCCTGTGGAAAGCGCGTTTCGCGACACTTGCCCCGACGATCTGAAGATCATCGAGACCCTGCGCCACGATCCCGGCGCGGGCTTCGTCCGGCTGCCACTGCACCTGGCGCGGCTTCGCGCGACCTGCGCGCGTTTCGGCGTGCCGCTCGACCAGGGGACGGT
>JBAVQZ010000305.1:0-20171 GCA_049694515.1 Paracoccaceae bacterium
CGGCAGGGCTACGGCTATTGCTTCGCGGCAGAAAATATCGCCAAGGGCCAGACCAGCCTCGAGGCGGTAATGCGTTCCTGGCAGGGATCGCCCGGCCACCGCCGCAACATGCTGAACGCCGAGGCCCGCGAATTCGGGCTGGCGCGCGCCGGGACGGTCTGGGTGATGGTGCTGGGACGCCCCGGTTGCTAAGGCGCGGCGCGACCCGCGGCAACGCGGCCGCCCGTCCACATCTGTTTCACAGCTCCGTCGTCCTCCATCATGAACTGCGTCATGGCACCCAAGGTGCTGTCGTTAAGTGATCTCCGGTGCGGGCGGCGGCGTCGTGGCACCTCTCGGTAACAAATTACCCGAAAAGAAAGGCGATTGCATACCTGATGCGTCTTCGAGCAGTGGTGGCGGACGCCCCCATGCCGCGCTTGTAGATGGAGACTTGGCCCTCAGCCGTGTTGGTATGGACAGAGGTTATTGGGCGCAAAGGTGTTTGGGCTCCACCTCGCGATAGGAAACCCGTTTCGGCGGATCGCCGATCGGACGGATCGGGGTTGGAACCTCGGCACCGCGCGACGCGCGTGGTGGGCGGATGCGCCCGGGATCCGGCACCGGCACGGCGGCCAGAAGATGCCGTGTATAGGAATGGGCCGGGGCGCCGAATACCTGCTCGCGTTCGCCATGTTCGACTATCTGGCCCAGGTGCATGACCGCCACCCGGTCCGCCACCTGCTCGATTACCGCCATGTCGTGGCTGATGAAGAGATAGGCCAAGCCCTCCTCTTCCTGCAACTCGCGCATCAGGTCGAGCACCTGCGCCTGCACCGAGACGTCGAGGGCCGACACGCTTTCGTCGGCGACGATGATCTTCGGGTTCAGCGCCAGTGCCCGCGCGATGCATATCCGCTGCCGCTGGCCGCCAGAGAACTCGTGCGGATAGCGGTCAAGGTGATCCGGCGTCAGCCCGACCCGGCGGAACAGGTAGGCGACGCGATCCTCCAGTTCCTGCCCCTGCGCGGTATCATGGATCAGCATGGGTTCCGCCACCTGGTCGCGCACCGTCATCCGCGAGTCGAGCGAGGCGCCCGGATCCTGGAACACCATCTGAATGTTACGTCTGACCGGCTTCATCGCGCGGGCGGAAAGGCCTTGCGTCTCCTGACCGGCCACGCGGATGCTGCCGGACCAGGGCACAAGGCCCAGGAGCGCCTTGCCGATCGTGGACTTGCCGCAGCCGGACTCACCCACGAGCGCCAGCGTGCGGCCGGCGGGAAGGGAGAAACTCACCCCCTCGACCGCGTGCACCCGTGCGACGGGACGGTTGAGGATGCCGCCGCGCACGTCAAAGCCGACAGTCAGGTCGTTGACCTCAAGCACCGGATCGGTGTCGGGTTTGTACAGCCGCGCGGGCGCGTGACCCAGTTGCGGAACCGCGGCCAGCAACTCTTTCGCGTAAGGTGTTTTCGGGGCGGCGAAGAGCTCCTTGACCGGGGCGCTCTCCTCCTCGCGTCCGTTGCGCAGCACGATCACGCGATCAGCCATTTCGGCAACCACGCCCATGTCATGCGTAATCATCAACACGGCGGTGCCATGCTCGACCTGCAGGGTCCGGATCAGATCCAGAATCTCGGCCTGCACGGTCACGTCCAACGCCGTGGTCGGTTCGTCGGCAATCAGGATCTCGGGGTCGCAGGCCAGCGCGATGGCGATCATCACCCGCTGTCGCATGCCGCCGGAAAGCTCGTGCGGGTACTGTTTCAGACGCCGCTCCGGTTCGGTCATCTGGACGTCCTTGAGAAGTTCCAAGGCGCGTTTCGGTGCCTCGGCGCGCGAGCATGCGCCGTGCTCCACGAGAACCTCCTCCAACTGGGTGCCGATCTTCAGCACCGGGTTCAGAGATGTCATCGGTTCCTGGAAGATCATCGCAATGCGCGCCGCACGGACCGAGCGGAAGCCTTTCTCGTCCAGCGTCGCCAACTCGGTGTCTCCCAGGCGGATCGAACCGCCGGCGATCCGCGCCATCGGCTTCGGCAGGAGACCCATGATCGAAAGCGCGGTCATCGACTTGCCCGAACCGCTTTCGCCCGCGAGGCAAAGCGTTTCGCCAGCATGGAGGTCGAAGCTCAGGCCTTCCAGCACCGGTTTCGCGCCGTCCGTCGTGGCCACCTGGACATGCAGATCACGCACGGTCAGAACCGGGCGGCGGCCGCCCGGTCCGTTATCATTTCCCGCACTGGTCATTCGAACACGGCTCGCGGGAAGTAGAAGGACACGACCCAGTTGGGCTGATCGACGATCTCGGAGATCCTGAGGTCGCCACAGACGGAGCAGAGGATGTAGGCATCCGTCGCGCTCAGCCCGTGCGCCCGGCCCAGATGATCAATCATGCCGGAAAGCGCATCGCGCGCGCCCGACATCAGGTCCGGCCCGATACCGGTCGTCACCTCATAGCCCTTCGCATCAAGGTGCCGCGTGACCGGCCCCGACGTCACGAAACGCGGGAAGGTCAGCTTTTCCTGCTTGATCAGGTCCAGCTTCAGGTCGACCTCCATCGGGCTTTCGATGGCGGTGCCGCAGACCTCGCCATCGCCTTGTGCCGCATGGGTGTCACCGATGGAAAACAGCGCGCCCGCCACCTCGACCGGCAGATAGAGCGTCGCGCCCGCAGCCAGATCGCGGATGTCGAGATTTCCGCCGATCCGTCGCGGCGGCACGACCGAATGCATCCCGGCCTCGGCCGGGGCGACGCCTATGGTGCCCGCGAAGGGTTTCAGGGGCACCGACGCGAGATCAGAGAAGAGCGCCGGCGCCAGGCTGTTGGCGTCGTAGCTCCAGATTTTCAGCGCCGGGTCCTCGAACTGGTCGGCCAGCAGGCCGAATCCGGGGATGTTCGCCGTCCAGCCGAAGCCAGACGGGTGAAAGGCCTGGATCTCGACCTTCAGGATGTCCCCCGGCTCCGCCCCATCGACATAGACCGGCCCGGTAACCGGGTTGATCCTGTCGAAGGCCAGGGTGGAGACATCGGCCACCGTGCTGTCCGGCGTCAATTGTCCGCCGGAACTGTCCAGGCATTCGAAGTGGACGCTCTGTCCGGGCGCAACCGTTGCGACGGGCGGGATCGAATGATCCCACCCGAAGTGATGATGTGCCCCATGGATGGTGTAATCGCAGTTATTGCACATTTTTCGCGTACACATAATCGTAGTTGACAGGGATATGGACCGGATCGACGAAGATCGCGTCAGGCCCGCCAAGGTTTTCGGACTTGATGGTGAATCGCTGCTCGTTGAAGATCGGCACCCAGGGCGCGTCCTTCATCACGTCCAGGTAGATCTGGCGCCACGCCTCGATTCGCGCGTCGGTCTGGCCGGGGTCCGTCATCGCGTCGGCTTCGGCCGCGCGCTTGTCCAGATCCTTGTTGCAGTACCAGGCCCAGTTCCAGCCGCCGGGCACGGCGCCGCCGCAGCCCAGGATCGGCCCGTAGAAGTTGGACGGATCCGGGAAGTCGGCGATCCAGGCCATGCCGCCCGACCAGATCATCGGGGCCTGATCCTTTTCGCCGCCCGCGGCGATCACGTTGGACTGTGCCAGGCTGCGGATCTCGGCGTTGATGCCGATCGCCTTGAGGTCCTGCTGGATTGCCTGGGCGATGCGCGGGTTGGGGTCGGTGTTGTTGGCGAAGAGTTCGGTATCGAACCCGTCGGGGAAGCCCGCCTCGGCCAGCAGCGCCTTGGCCTGGTCGGGATCGAAGGGATAGCCTTCGTAATCCTTGGCGTAGCCCGGCATGGTTGGCGGCAACGGCTGGTTCGCCGGCACGGCGCGGCCGTTGATGATCTTGACGATCCGGTCCTTGTTGATCGCCATGTTCACCGCGCGGCGCACCTTGACGTTATCGAAGGGCTTCATCTGGGTGTTCAGCGTGACATAGCCGGTGTGGAGTTGACCGCCCTCGACCACCTGGTCCTTGAGCTTGGGGTCGTTCATAACCTTCAGGAATTGCGCCGGCGGGATGCCATCGCCGGGGATGTCGGCCTCGCCCTGCTCCATGCGCAGCAGCGCCACGACCGGCTCCTGCCCGATCTCGAAGGTGATCTTGTCCATCTTCGGCAGGCCCTTGTGCCAGTAATCGTCATAGGCCTGGAAGACCAGCCGCTGACCCAGCGTCCACTCCGCCAGCTTGAAAGCGCCTGAGCCCACGGGGTGCTTGCCGTAATCATCGCCCCATTTCTCGACCGCCTCATGCGGCACGACCGACGCGAAGTTGAGCGCCATGACATGCAGGAAGGTCGCGTCCGGACGGCTGAGCGTTATCTGCACGGTTTTGTCGTCGATCACCTTCACGCCGGACAGGCCGTCGGCCTCGCCCGCAGCTTGGGCGTCATAGCCCTCGATGCTGCCAAAGAAGCCGGCGCCGGGGCTCTTGGTCGCCGGGTTGGTCACGCGGTCCAGCGAGTATTTCACGTCGGCAGCCGTAATCTCGCGGCCGTTGTGAAAGGTGATCCCGTCGCGCAGGTGGAAGGTGAAGACTTTGCCATCGTCCGAGATCTCGTGGCTGGCGGCCAGCTCGTCGCGAAGCGTGGTCGTCCCCGGCTCATAGTCCATCAGCCCGTCGAACAGGCTCTTGATCATCGACCAGTTTTGCCAGTCATAGCCGATCGCAGGATCGAGCGTCGAGACGTCGTCCTTGTAGGTCACGATCATGGAGCCGCCCTGCTTGGCGTCCTCCAGGCTTTGCGCGGTCGCGGCGCCGGCGCAGAGCGCGAGCGCGGCCACCCCGGTCATGAGCGCATGTTTCATGGTCATTTCTCCTCTGTTGGTTGGCGTTTCATTTGAGCTTTATGCGGGGGTCGATCAGCGGGGCGATCAGGTCGGCCAGAAGATTGCCCAACACGATGGCCGTGGCGGATACCATGGTAACCCCCATGATGATCGGGATATCCACCCGCTGAATTGCCTGCCACGCAAGCTGGCCGATGCCCGGCCAGCCGAAGACACTTTCGACGACGACGATGCCGGACATGAACAGGCCGATATCTATGCCCACCATTGCGATGATCGGCAGGATGGCGTTGGGCATCACGTGGCGCATGATGATCCGCGCGCGCCCCAACCCCTTGGCCCGGGCCGTGCGGACGAAATCCTGGCTGAGCACGTCGATCATCGACGAACGCATCATCCGGCTGTACCAGCCGCCGCCGAGAAACCCGAGCGTTACCGCCGGCAGTACCAGGTGCGCCGCGGTGCCATACCCGCCGATCGGGAACCACCCCAGGCGCACCGCGAAAACGTAGAGCAGCAGGATCCCGACGACGAATTGCGGCGCCGAGATCGACACGAAGGAAAAGATCATCAGCGAATGGTCGGTGCCGGTGTTGCGGCGCAGTGCGGCAACCACGCCGATCGTCAGCCCCAGCAGCAGCTCGCAGGAGATCGCGCCGACCATCAGCAGAAGCGTCGCCGGCAGCCGCGACGCGATCAGCGTCGAAACCTCGGTGCGCTGCAGGTAGGACCGTCCCATGTCGCCCGACAGCAGGTTGCCCAGGTAACGCAGATACTGGATGAAGAAAGGCTGATCGAGGCCCAGCTGGTGGCGGATATTCTCGACCGTCTCGGCCGTGGCGCTGCGCCCCGCGATCTGCCGCGCGGGATCGGCCGGCACGAGGTAGAGAAGGATGAACGTCACCAGCGTGATCCCAAGAAGGATCAACGCGGATTGCAGAAGGCGGCGCAGGATGTAGCTGCTCATCAGTGGCGCCCCTTCAGCGTCGGATCGAGAATGTCGCGAAGCGCGTCGCCCACCAGATTGAACGCGAGCGCCAGCAGGACGATGGCGATGCCCGGGAAGAAAACGAGCCAGGGCGCGGTCGAGAAATAGGTCTGGTTCTCGAAGATGATGTTGCCCCAGCTCGGCGTCGGCGGCTGCACCCCGACGCCCAGATAGCTGAGCGTCGCCTCGAGCAGCACGGTGGTCGAGATGCCCAGCGTGCCGAACACCACGATAGAGGACAGCAGATGCGGCAGCAGGTGCTTCGTCAGGATCCGGAAGGGCCCCGCGCCAATCGACCGCTGAACCTGTATGAAATCGCGCTCGGCCAGCGACCGCGTCTCGGTATAGATCACGCGGCTCATCTGGACCCAGTTCACCATGGCGATCACCAACGCGACGATCATCAGGCTGGGCTGGAAGATCGCCGCCAGCACGATCGCCAGCAACAGCGCCGGGAAGGCCATCATGAGATCGGTGAATCGCATCAGGATGGCGCCGGTCCAACCGCCGAAGAACCCGGCGGTGATGCCCACCCCGGCGCCGACGATCACGGCGATGCCGTTCGCGACAATGCCGATGATGAGAGAGGTGCGTGTGCCGAGGATCAGGCGCGAGAACAGATCGCGCCCCAGAAGGTCGGTCCCCATCAGGTACTCGCCGCCCGGCGGCAGGGGCGCGCCGGAAAGCGTCAGCCCGTCGAAGCTCTGCACGAAGGGATCATGCGGCATGATGAGCGGCGCGAAAACGGCGGCGCAGACCATGATCAGGATCACGATCATGCCGAAGGCCGAGCGCGGCCGGCGCATCAACTCGCCGATCACCGCCTGCGTCCGGGAGAAGTGGCGCTTCTTCGTTCCGTGAGTGGTTGCGTCGAGCGTCAATTCCGCTCCTCCCGGACATCCCTGAATTCCTGCTCGATCAGCACCTGCGCTGCGTCCTCGAGCGGCAGCTGCTCGACCATCGCGAAGGCGCGCAGGCGCTTGAGGGCCTGCTTTTCCCCCACGCCTTCGCGCTCCATGATCGCCAACACGGCCCGGATCAGCGGCAGCCTTAGGCTCGCGCGGCGGGCTGTTTCGGCGTTCTGCTCCGACATGGCGCAGCGTTCACGGAATTTGGCATGCGCGATCACCAACGCCGAGAAGATCGAGCCGGTCGCGGTGAGCGGCAGGAAAGCGTCGAACCGGTTCCGCAGCGCCCAGTCGAGCCGCCCGGGACTCTCCGAACCGATCAGACCGATGATCGGCATCGGCGCGGCCCCCGGCGCCCAGCGCAGCTGCTCGTCGCACCCCATGTCCATGTCGACGATCAGGAAATCCGCGGCATCATCCTCCGCCCCGAGCGTCGGCCAGCGCAGCTCGACGGAGATCCCGACGGCGGCGCAACGTGCCGCAATGCGATCCCGTACTGTCCCGCCCGGATGCAGAATCACCCCCCGCGCGCCCGCAAAATTGAATTCGGTAAGATGGCTCATTTGACGACCTTCAATCCCGGGAAACCGGAGTGGCGCACTTTCTGCGGCGCGCTTGCCCGCGTCAGGTATGGGTCCGGCGCAATCGCCTCCGACGATTCCGAGATAATCCGGAACCGGCCCTGCTCGACCACGGCAAGACGCGGAGTCAGGGTGGCGTGGCGCGTGACCGGATCGATGACCACCGGCCCCAGAACCGTATCATGCGCCCGTCCCTGAACGGCATCAAGCACGGCCCTTGGCGAGTCGGTGTCTGCCTCGATCAGCCCCTTGGCCAGCAGGTGAACCGCCATATAGGAGGTTGCGAAATTGCAGGACAGCCGCTGATCCGGCCCGAAGCGCTGTGCGGCGCGTGCGGTCAACGCGCGCGTTTCATCCGTATCGAGCGACTCGAACCACGCTCCCATCGAGAGCATCCCGTCGGCCGCCAATCCAAGAGCGTCGAGGTCCGCCTCGGTCTGGTTGGCGCTCACGACCCGGCAGCCGCGCGCCGCGAAATCCGCATCGTCGGCGATCAGCGCCGAAAGCGCCTTCATGAACGCATGGTTCGACGGGCCGATCAGGCTGTTGACGATCACCGCCGGCTTCGTGCGGGCAATCTCTTCGATCAGGCGGGCGCAATCCGTGTCGCCCAGCGGGACATATCGCTCGCCCGTCACGACGGCGCCGCTCGCTTCGATGCGCGCACGGGCGACGCGCAGCGTTTCCCATCCCCAGACATAGTTCGACCCCACCAGAAACGCGCTGTCCGCGTCGGCGGCGATCACATGATCGATCAACGGGATCAGGTGCTGGTTGGGGCATGCGCCCAGGTAAACGACATGGTCGTTGCTTTCGAAACCCTCGTAGGGGCACGGATACCAAAGCAGCGCGCCGCGGCGTTCGAGGATCGGGATCATGTCCTTTCGGCTCCAGGAGGTAATCCCGCCCACGATATGCCGGCATTGCCCGTCTGCCAGCGCGGTCTCCGTCAGACGCTCGTAATTCTCGGGCACGCCTTCGGGATCGCAATGGACGGCGTCCAGGCTGATACGCCCGGCCGCGTTCACCTCCTCGACCGCCATCGTCGCACCGGCAAGCGCGCTTTGCCCGAGCGCGGCATAGGCTCCGCTCGTCGAGAAGATCAGTCCTATTCGATACGTCCGCATTCCGCTCCTTGGACCTTCCAGAAACAAAAAACGCCCCGACCCCATATCAAGGGATGTCGAGGCGCGATTGCCGGCTGGTTCCTAAACCAGTATTTCGCGCATCATTGCATCCTATGCCATCCACATCAAGGGGGCTCTCTCAAATCGAACCGCGACCGACGGATAAGCGACATAATGCACCGGCTCGAATGCGGACTGCTGCAATACGCGGCAAGGCGCATCGCGCCCCCCCGAAAACCCGGGTCTCTCCCCTCGTTCGGCAAAAGTGTCCTTGCGGGTTCAAGTGATGTGGGCCATGGGTCTCTCCTCTTTTGCCCACCCTCGTCGGTCGAGGGGAAACCCGGAACCCCTGCTATGGGAGCCACCGTGGCGGAGATCGCTCGGTTGGCGGCGGGCAGATGCCCGCGCTCCGGATGCCTGTTGTAAATTTGGGCAGCCGAGATCTATGGCAATGCTGGAACCGATCCTGCAAGCGCGAATGGTAACAAATCCTGCTACCAATGGACCGGCTAGCTCTGAGCAAGATACGCGAGGACGTTGACTTGACCTCGATCAGGTCACGAAAATAGATTTTAACTCAGTTATTTGTGAGCTTTTGTCCAGCCCAGAGACTACCCGCTACGTAAACCGCACGCACAGATCTGTCGTCACCCATCATGATCGTGGGGAACAGTGCCTCCCATATGTCGTCGGCACGTGCGGCGCGTTGTGCAATGGCGGGCGTTGAGGCCAGGTCGAGCACTACAAGGTCGGCCTCCATCCCCTCGGAAAGGTTGCCGATCCGGTCGTCCAGCCGCAACGCCCGCGCCGAGCCCTGCGTGGCCAGCCAATAGAGCTCGGCCGGGTGCAGGGCCCGGTGGCGCAGCTGGGCGACCTCATAGGCCGCGGCCATCGTGCGCAGCATCGAAAAGGACGAGCCGCCGCCGGTGTCGGTGGCAAGCCCCACACGCTGCCCCTCGGCCGTCAGCCCATCCATGTCGAACAGCCCCGAGCCGATGAAGGTGTTCGAGGTCGGGCAATGCACCAGGCTCGACCCGCTTTCGCGCAGCAGCGCGCGCTCGCGCGGCTCCAGGTGGATCGCGTGGCCGAACACCGCGCCCGGCCCCAACAGGCCGTAGCGCTCATAAGTGTCCAGGTAGTCGCGCGCCTCGGGAAACAGCGCGCGGACCCATTCGATCTCGTCGCGCTGCTCGCTCAGGTGGGTCTGCATCAGGCAGTCGGGATGCTCGGCCCAGAGCGTGCCCATCGCCTCCAGCTGCTCGGGCGTCGAGGTGGGCGAAAAGCGCGGCGTCACGACATAGGACAAGCGTTCCTTCCCGTGCCACGCCTCCAGCAGCGCCTTGCTGTCGTCATAGGCGGCCTGCGCCGTGTCGCGCAGCCCGTCGGGCGCGTTGCGGTCCATGCAGGTCTTGCCGCCCAGCATCCGCAGGCCGCGCGACGCGGCCTCGGTGAAATAGGCGTCCACGCTTTCGGGATGAATGGTGCAGAAGGAGCAGACCGTGGTCGTGCCGTTCGACAGCACCAGGTCGAGGTAGCGCGCCGCGATCCCGGCGGCATAGTCCGGGTCGGAAAACCGCATCTCCTCGGGGAAGGTATAGGTGTTGAGCCAGTCGATCAGCCGCTTGCCCCAGCTGGCGATCATCGCTGTCTGCGGGTAATGCGCGTGGGCATCGACGAAGCCCGCGGTGATCAGCGCCGCGCCGTGATCCTGAACGACCGCCTGCGGGTGAGCCGCGCGCAGCGCGTCGGCCTCGCCCACTTCGCGGATCAGGCCCCCGTCGATCAGTACCGCGCCGCGGCGGCGATGCACGGCCGCCTCCACTCCCTCGTGAAAGGGATCGGCGTCATAGGACAGGGTCTGCCCGAGAAGAAGCGTGGATTGCTGCATGTCTGCCCCCGTATGTCGCGACGCAGCCAGGCTGCGCGCCTCCTTATTTTCAGCGCCCGGCCGTCGAGAGCTGGCGCGGCGCGCATCAACATGCCCAAAGCACCCCCCGGCGTCGAGAGAGGAATGCGCCGCGGCGCGCCGAAATCCCCTTCCCCTTTCGGCCCGGCATCCCTACATGGTCCGGCATGAGCGATATCTACTGGGGCCTGCCCGACCCCGCCCTTCACGGTGAATTCTACGCCGATCTGCCGGCCAAGCGTCTGATCGCCTGGGTGGTCGATACCGTGCTGATCCTGGCGATCAGCGTGCTGGTCGTGCCCTTCACCGCCTTCACCGCGATCTTCTATTTTCCGCTCCTGGCGATGACCATCGGGTTCGCCTATCGCGTGGTAACGCTGGCGCGCGGTTCCGCCACCTGGGGAATGCGCCTTGTCGCGATCGAGTTCCGCACCGCGCAGGGGCAGCGGTTCGACGTCGGCATGGCCGTCGCGCACACGCTGCTTTTCTCGATCTTCTTCACCTTCGTGTTTCCGCAGATCGTCTCGATCGTGCTGATGCTGACCGGACCGCGCCGCCAGGGACTGCCCGACCTGATCCTGGGCAGCGCCGCAATCAACCGCGCCGCCGCCGCCTGAACGCAAACCCCTTGGCGAGTTGACAATGCTTTGCTAGCGTTTTCCACAGGCTAGGAGGAATCTGCGACTCTCATGCGCCACACGCTGCCCATCGCGCCCCAATTCTATGTGACGGCCCCGCAACCCTGCCCCTATCTTGAGGGCCGGATGGAGCGCAAGCTGTTCACCGCGCTTCAGGGTGACAGCGCTGAAAAGCTTAACGATTCTCTGTCCAAGCAGGGCTTTCGCCGCTCGCAGAACGTGCTCTACCGGCCGTCCTGCGCGGACTGCACCGCCTGCCTGTCGGCCCGCATCCGGGTCAAGGATTTCACGCCCTCGCGAAGCCAGCGAAAGGCCGCCCGCCGCAACGAGAGTTTGAAGCGTCAGGCCACCTCCCCCTGGGCGACCGAGGAGCAATACGCGCTTTTCCGCCGATACCTGGAAAGCCGCCATGCCCAAGGCGGTATGGCCGACATGGACATCTTCGAATTCGCCGCGATGATCGAGGAGACGCCGGTCCGCTCGCGCGTGATCGAATACACCGCCCCGCCCGGACCGGGCGAGCGCAAGCGTCCGCTGGCGGCGGTATGCCTGACCGATGTCCTGGATGATGGGTTGTCGATGGTCTATTCCTTCTACGAACCCGACCTGACGCGACGCAGCCTGGGCACGCATATCATCCTTGATCACGTCCGGATCGCGCAGGAGGCGGGGCTTCCCTACGTCTATCTCGGCTACTGGGTGCCCGGCAGTCCGAAGATGGGTTACAAGTCCAATTTCGCTGCGCTCGAGATCTACAAGAACGGGCGCTGGCAGGATATCGGCGACCCGGCCGCGCACCAGTCCGAGACGCATCCGCTTTCGGTCGATCCGATTTCCGAACAGGTGGCGCGGATCAGCCTGCCCGACAGCCTGGCCACGCACCGCTGAGCTGGCTTACAACACCCCGGCCAGCACGTTGATCGTCAGCGCCAGCACCCCGAGATTGAAGAAAAACGACAGCAGCCCGTGCAACTGCGCCACGCGCCGCAGGTGGGACGCGGTGATCACCACGTCCGACACCTGACAGGTCATGCCGATCACGAAGGCGAAATAGCAGAAATCCGCGAAGGTGGGCGCCTGCCCTCCGGGAAAGTCCAGCCCGCCGCGGTCGCCCTTTTCCGTCTGGTCGTAATAGAGATGCGAATAATGCAGCGCATAGACCAGGTTGACGAAAAGCCACGCCAGCGCCAGCGTGCCGACCACGATCGCCAGATCGCTCATGGCCAGCTGCCGCTGCCCGGCGACCAGCCCTCCCAGCGTCGCCAGCACCGCCAGAAGGGTGACAACCGCCACGACCAGCAAGAGCAGACGCCCGCCGTCATCGCGCGCCGCCCGCGCCCGGTTCATCGGGATACGCTCGTCCCGCCACAGGATCAGGCAGCTGGCCAGAAATGCCGTCGCGGCCAGATCGAAGCCCAGGGCCAGCGCCCGCCCCGCATCCAGCCATGGCGCCAGAACCGCCCAGCCACCGGCGAAACATGCCAGAAACAGCATGAAGCGCGGATGCGGCAGCCGGGAGATCGGGTCCGCCATTGATATCATCCCTGCATGCGGCCCGCCTCAGCCGTTGGGAATGAGGCTCGGCACGATGGTGACGACATCAGGGAACAGCCACAGCAGCGCCAGCCCCAGCACCTGGATCAGCACGAAGGGGATGATCCCGCGATAGATATGGCCCGTCGTCACCTCCGGCGGCGCCACGCCGCGCAGGTAGAACAGCGCAAAGCCGAAGGGTGGCGTCAGGAACGAAGTCTGCAGGTTCACCGCGATCATGATCGTCACCCATTTCGGATCGAAGGTGCCGCCATAGATCACCGGCCCCACGATCGGGATCACGATGTAGATGATCTCGAGGAAATCCAGCACGAAGCCCAGGAAGAACAGCACCAGCATCACCAGCAGGAACACGGTGTATTCGTTGTCGAAGCTTCGCAGGAAGGCCTGGATGTATTCCTCGCCCCCGAAGGAGATCACCACGAGGTTCAGGAGCTGAGAGCCGATCAGGATCGTGAACACCATCGAGGTGACCTTGGCCGTCTCGCGCACCACGGTGCCCAGCACGCCCGATCGCAGCAGGACCCAGGCGGAATAGACCATACCGAACATCGCGAAGTGATAGGCGCCCTGCGCCACGATGAAGGCGACCCAGTCCTCGAACGGCACCACTTCGCGGTCCACGCGCAGGTCGAAATCGGTGCCGGCCAGGATCATGACGACGATCGCGAAAGCCGCCCAGATGATGATCTGGCCGTTCTTCTCCTCCTCGCGCAGCTTGCGGTAGGCGGCCAGCATGATCGCGCCGCCCGCGCCCAGCGCCGCGGCGGGGGTGGGGTTGGTGATGCCGCCCAGGATGGAGCCAAGCACCGCGACGATCAGCACCAGCGGCGGGAACACCACGCGCAGAAGCTCGTTTCGTGCCAGAAGCCCGGCGGCGTATCGGCAGCCGTAAAGCGTCAGTCCCAGCGGGATCAGCAGCCGCATGAAGGTCTGGCCCGGCGTTGTCACCGGCGAGACGAACAGCGCATCGACCGCCAGCGCAAGCGCAATGCCCAGCGCCCCCACGATCAGCGGCCGCGGATCGGCCGAGGGGGCGACGCCCCGCGCTCCGCTCAGCACAAGTGAAAGCAGGACAAAGCCGGTCAGGATGCTGCCCGACAGCAGGGGCGCGTTGGCGATCTTGCCGGCGCGGGCCTGGCTGATCTCCTCGGGCGAAAGCTTGTGGCTTTCCGTTGCCCCGCCGGCCGCATCGATCGCCTGCTGCTGCTTGACCGCGCGGTCCCATTTCTTCTGGCCGTGCAGTTCGATCATCGACGCCTTGCACTGCTCCGAGACATTGGTCCGCAGCACCGCCGACTTGCTCGCGTCCGAATAGCTGTCCACCGTGATGTTCTGGCTGCCGGCAAGCCCCACGAAAGCGGCCAGGATCGCCGCGCCGATCAGCGCGCCGGGCACCAGCAGATACCAGGTCATCGCCTCGGATTTCGTCACCACCTCGCCGGTGCGGGCCTCGCTCGTCACCGGGGGCGCCTTGTGCGGCTTGATCAGCGCATAGATGAAAGCATAGCCGGCATAGAGTGCCGCCAGCAGGATACCCGGCAGAAGCGCGGCCTGAAACAGCGTCCCGACCGAGACGACGGCCGCCTGGCCCAGGTAGGTCAGCGCGTCGGAACAGCCCGCCAGATGCGCGCGCGTCTCCTGCGCGGCGGAATAGAGGTCCCCTGCCAGCGTGCCCAGCAGGACGATGACGATCGAGGGCGGGATGATCTGGCCCAGCGTGCCCGAGGCGGCGATCACCCCGGTGGCAAGCTCGGGCGAATACTTGTTGCGCAGCATCGTGGGCAGCGACAGCAGGCCCATCGTGACGACCGTGGCGCCGACGATGCCGGTGGAGGCGGCCAGGAACGCGCCCACCACCACGACCGACACCGCCAGCCCGCCGGGCAGCGGGCCGAAGACCCGCGCCATTGTCGTCAGCAGGTCTTCGGCGATTTTCGAGCGTTCCAGCGTGATGCCCATCATCACGAACATCAGCACCGCCAGCAAAGTCTCGAGCGACTGGCCGGCGAAGACCCGGTCGTTCATCCGGTTGACGACGAACGAGATGTTGCGGTCCAGCGCGGTCTCCCAGCCGTTGGGAAAGACCGAGACCCCTACCCGTGGCAGGTCCGGGTATCGGAAAACGGATATGGTCTCGGGCCTGAGCCCCTGCGCGACCAGCGCGTTATAGGCGTCCGACCCGGTGTCGATCGCCTGGTGGACCAGCAGCCCGGCACTGTCCAGCCCGGCGATGATCGCGAATGAGATGGCCCCCGCGCCGGCGATCGCGAAAGCGACGGGGAAGCCCGAGAGAATGGCGGAAAACAGGCATAGAAAGACGATCAGAAGCCCGATCTCGACGCCGTCAAGTCCGAATAGCATGTGCGCTGCCCCTTTTAATGCGTGCCTTCGTAGGCTTCTTCACCCTCGCCGAGGGTGTCTTTGTCGAGATATCTCCCAGCGCTCTCTTCACCCTCCACGAATTCCAGGAAGGACCGGTAGAAGAAGGCGACCGCATGCAGGAACACCATGCCGGTGTAGGACAGCATCAGGACCTTGAACAGGAAATAGGCGTCGAAACCGTTGGGTGAAAAACCGATCGTCTCGACGTTCCAGCGCAGCGCGCGCGCCTTCATCAGCAAGTTCTGCAGCGTGTCCGACGCCGACGGGTTGGGCACGATCAGGTGCCTCCAGAGGAAGAACCAGGCATACATCCATGTCAGCACCGCCACCGGCATCATGAAGAACAGCGAACCCAGCATGTCGATCACCCGCTTGGTGCGGTGCGACACGACCGAATAGACCAGATCGACCCGCACATGGCCGCCCTGCACGAAGGTGTAGGTGGCGCAAAGCGCGACGATCATCGCGTTGTAGAGCTTCAGTTCCTCGGACCACCAGCTGAGATCCTTGCTGAAGGCCATGCCCATCGGCCCCATCGAGATCTCGGCGACCCGGAAGATGCGTTGCAGGAAGATGATGATGATCTGCTGGAACACCATCAGCAGCCCCGCCCAGGCGAAGAACCGCCCGACCGTGTTGGCGAAGCCCTCCAGCACCCGCACGGCGCCCCACATGATCTGCCGCCGCCAGAGCCCCAGCGCCGTCAGAAGCAAGAACGCACCGAACACCGCGGCGAAGAACTCCATCGAGCCGCCGTAATAGACGATGCGCATGATTGCCTGTTTTTCGGACAAGTCCAAAGTCAGCTCCCCCGTTTGCCCACCCGCGCTTCGGCGTGGCGATCAATACGCAACTCCCCGGCCCATATTCCGGGCCGGGGAGCGCGTCAATTCACAGCGATCTGGCTCAGGAGCCCAGCACGCGGTCCCGCTGGGCGCGATAGACGCCCTCGGATTTCTGGATCCAGCCCGACGAGGCTTTCATCGAGGTCATGACGCTGTCGTGGATTCGCTTGTAGAGATCGTCGTCCATGTATTCGGCCAGCGTTTCCGCCGAAGCCTTGCCGAAGGCGTCCCAGACGCTGTCGGGGAATTCCAGCACCTTCACGCCCCCGGATTGCAGACGCTGAAGCGCCGCGCCGTTCTCGGTCAGGAACTGCGCCAGGTTCCACTGGTGGCACTCGGCCGCAGCGATCGAGCAGATCTTCTGCTGCGACGGGGTGAAGCTTTCATAGACGTCGCGGTTGAACGCCACGGACAGACCCGCGCCCGGTTCGTGGAAGCCGGCGGTGTAGTAGATCTTGGTGATCTCCTGGAAGCCTGCCTTCTCGTCCGCCCAGGGGCCGATCCACTCGGTCCCGTCGAGGGCGCCCGAGGCCAGCGCCTGATACACCTCGCCGCCGGGCAGGTTCTGCACCGACGCGCCCAGCTTGCCAAGCGCCTGGCCGCCCAGGCCCGGCATCCGGAACTTCAGCCCGTTGAAATCCTCGGGGCCGGTGATCTCCTTGCGGAACCAGCCGCCCGACTGCGCGCCCGTGTTGCCGCCCAGGAACGACTTGAGGCCGAAGATCTGGCCCAGCTCGTCATGCAGTTCCATCCCGCCGTCATGGTAATACCAGTTCGCCAGTTCCTGCGCCGTCATGCCGAAGGGCACGGCGGTGAAATAGGCATAGCCCGGGTGCTGGCCGACGAAATAGTAGTCGGCGCCATGATACATGTCGGCCTGACCGGCGGTCACGGCATCGAACACCTCGAACGCACCGACAAGCTCGCCCGCGGCCTTCACGTCCACGGTCAGCTGCCCGTCGGTCATCGCGGTGATCGAGTCGGCGACGCGCTGCGCGGCGTCATGCACGCCCGCAAGGCCGCGGCCCCAGGTGGTCACCATCGTCAGTGTGCGCTTGCCCTGTGCATAGGCCGGCGCGGCCAGGCTGGCCGCTGCGGCGGCCGAGCCGCCAAGCGCGGAAGTTCTGAGAAAAGAACGGCGATCCATGTGGTTTATCCTCCCGATTGGATGCCCGCCCATCGGCGGGCGGATCGTTTTTGAGTGCGGGCACACTAGCGTCAGCGTCGCGTCAAATAAATACCTTGTAACGCGAAGCATGGCCGAGAGCGCCGATTTTACGCAGGGTCACGTTGTTTCGGAACGCTTTTTCAACATGATTTGACGGCGCATGCGTGTCCGGTCAGGGTGGTTCTCGCCCAATGGGTGTATGCTGCGGCCGCACCGGCATGCGCTTCGCCTTGCTAACCATGTGAAACGGAGTTTCCCGCGTGATCGCCATCATCTTCGAAGTCATTCCCGCCGACGGACGCAAAGAAGCCTATCTCGACATCGCGGCGCGCCTGCGCCCGGAACTGGAAGACATGGAGGGTTTCATCTCGGTCGAACGCTTCCAGAGCCTCACCGACCCGTCGAAACTGTTGTCGATCTCGTTCTTCGAGGACGAAGAGGCGGTGAAACGCTGGCGCGAAAGTGCCGACCACCGCGCCGCGCAGGCCGCCGGGCGCGGCGGCGTCTTTGCCGGATACCGCCTGCGCGTGGCGCATGTCCTGCGCGACTACGGCATGGAGGAGCGCGCCGAGGCGCCCGAGGACAGCAAGCGCGCGCACGGGATCTGAAGGGGCCACCCCGCCGCCGTCGGCGGAAAATGCGTGAGACCGGGGGAAATTACCCACCGAAAATGCGCCAAATGTCGCGCGACCCCAAGACCGCGCAACAAAAGAAAAGAAATTCCGCCTTTCGCGACACAAAAACACGAATTTGGCGGTTGACGCCCCCTGCACCCCCTCCTAATGTCGCCGCGCACGCAACCGAAGGATCCCGGGTAATGACCGACATTCTCGTACTTGTAGGAAAGTGGCGCATGGGCCGGTAACGGACACCAGACGGTAACCCCATGCGCCCCCGCTCACACCGGGGGCTTTTTTGTTGCGGATGTTGTGACACGAGGAAAAGACAGATGGCACAGGCAATGACCGGCGCGAAGATGGTGATTCAGGCTCTGAAGGATCAGGGCGTGAAGGTGGTATTCGGCTATCCCGGCGGCGCCGTGCTTCCGATCTATGACGAGATTTTCCAGCAAAACGACATCCGTCACATCCTGGTGCGGCACGAGCAGGCTGCCGTCCATGCCGCCGAGGGCTATGCCCGCTCCACCGGCAATCCGGGCGTCGTGCTGGTCACCTCGGGGCCGGGCGCGACCAACGCGGTCACCGGGCTGACCGACGCGCTGATGGATTCGATTCCGATCGTCCTGTTGTCGGGCCAGGTGCCCACCTTCCTGATCGGCAACGACGCCTTCCAGGAGGCCGACACCGTGGGCATCACCCGGCCCTGCACCAAGCATAACTGGCTGGTCAAGGATCCCGACGCGCTGTCCGACACGATTCACCAGGCATTTCATGTCGCCCGCAGCGGCCGGCCCGGCCCGGTGCTGGTGGACATACCCAAGGACGTGCAGTTCGCCAGCGGCAAATACACCGCGCCGCGCGATGCGCGCATCAGCCACTACAAGCCGCAGGTGAAGGGCGATATCGAGGTGATCACCCGCCTGGTCGAGGCGATGGAGACGGCCGAACGGCCGATCTTCTACACCGGCGGCGGGGTGATCAACTCGGGCGATGCGGCGACGCAACTGTTGCGCGAACTGGTCGAGGCGACGGGTTTTCCGATCACCTCCACGCTGATGGGGTTGGGCGCCTACCCGGCCTCGGGCGACAAGTGGTTGGGAATGCTGGGTATGCACGGTCTGTATGAGGCCAATCTGGCCATGCATGACTGCGATTTGATGATCAATCTGGGCGCGCGCTTCGACGACCGAATCACGGGCCGCGTTGCGGATTTCAGCCCGAAATCGCACAAGGCGCATGTCGATATCGACCCGTCCTCGATCAACAAGACGATCCATGTGGACATGCCGATCATCGGAGACGTGGCGCATGTGCTGGAGGACATGCTGCGGATCTGGAAATCGCGCGGCCGCAAGGTGAACAAGGCCGGGCTGGCGAAGTGGTGGTCGAAGATCGACACCTGGCGGGCCGTGGACTGCCTGAAATTCAGCCCCTCGGCCAAGACGATCAAGCCGCAGCACGCGTTGAGCCGGCTGGAGGCGCTGACCAGGGACCGCGACCGCTATATCTGCACCGAGGTTGGCCAGCACCAGATGTGGGCCGCGCAATACATGCGGTTCGAGGACCCCAATCGCTGGATGACGTCGGGCGGCCTGGGAACGATGGGCTACGGCTTCCCGTCCTCCATCGGCGTTCAGGTGGCGCATCCCGATTCGCTGGTGATCAACGTCGCGGGCGAGGCCAGCTGGCTGATGAACATGCAGGAGATGGGCACCGCCACGCAGTACCGCCTGCCGGTCAAGCAGTTCATCCTGAACAACGAGCGGTTGGGCATGGTGCGCCAGTGGCAGGAACTGTTGCATGGCGAGCGCTACTCGCACAGCTGGTCCGAGGCGCTGCCCGATTTCGTCAAGCTGGCCGAGGCGTTCGGCGCAAAGGGCATCCAGTGCTCGGACCCCGCCAAGCTGGACGACGCGATCCAGGAGATGCTGGATTACGACGGGCCGGTGGTCTTCGACTGCCTGGTGGAAAAGCACGAGAACTGCTTCCCGATGATCCCGTCGGGCGAGCCGCACAACAAGATGCTTCTGGGCGAGACATCGACCTCGGACGCGATCGGCAACTCGGGCGCGGTTCTTGTTTAAGGAAGGTCGGTAAATGTCTGCACTGAAAATCAAAAAAGGCACGTCCAAGCATTCGGCCTATGACCTGCGCGACCCGAACGCCGAGGCGATCGAGACCCACACGCTGGCGGTGATCGTCGATAACGAGGCGGGCGTCCTGGCGCGTGTCATCGGCCTGTTCTCGGGGCGCGGATACAACATCGACAGCCTGACTGTGGCCGAGGTGGATCACCTGGGCCATCTGTCGCGGATCACCATCGTCACCACCGGCACGCCCGCGGTCATCGAACAGATCAAGGCGCAACTGGGCCGCATCGTGCCGGTGCACGAGGTGCACGACCTGACGGTCGAGGGACATGCGGTGGAGCGCGAACTTGCACTGTTCAAGGTGGCCGGAACCGGCGAGAAGCGGATCGAGGCGCTGCGCCTGGCCGAGATCTTCCGCGCCAACGTGGTGGACAGCACGCTTGAAAGCTTCGTGTTCGAGATGACCGGCACGTCGGAAAAGATCGACGCCTTCGCCGAGTTGATGCGCCCGCTGGGCCTGAACGAGATGGCCCGCACCGGCGTCGCGGCGCTGGCGCGCGGGATCTAGGGTGCGCTGCCCCGGTACGGGCC
>JBAVQZ010000306.1:0-2027 GCA_049694515.1 Paracoccaceae bacterium
TCGCCCGCGCCAAGGACCGCACCGCGGCGCCCGCTGAACCCGACTCCACTCACGCAACAAGGACCGATCCATGACACTTCTCGCCACACCCGCCGTTTCCGCTGCCGCGGAAGAAGCGTTGCCCGTCTTCAACCCCTACACCGGCGACGAGATCGGCCGCGTGGCGCCAGCATCACCGGACGAGGTCGGCGCGGTCATCGCGCGCGCCAGAACGGCAGCGGATGCATTTCGTTTCTCCGTCCCGGCCGAACGGCGCGCCTTGTTGAACCGGCTCGCGGAATTGCTGACTGCGGAGGCCGAGAGCCTGGCGCAGACCGTCTGCGCCGAGGTGGGCAAGACCATCACAGAGGCCCGGAACGAGATGCGTCGCGCGGCAAACACGCTGCGCCTGTCGGGCGACGCTGCGACATTCCTGGACGGCGAGGTTCTGCATTGCGGGATCGTCGAGGGCGGCGTCGATCGCCATGCAGTGACCACCTGTGAGCCGGTGGGCGTGGTGGCCGCGATCACGCCGTTCAACTACCCGGTCAACCTGCTCTGCCACAAATTGGGTCCGGCGCTTGCCGCGGGGAATGCAGTGATCGTCAAGCCTTCGCCCAAAGCCCCGCTTGCCGCTGCCCGCCTCGTGGAACTCTGTACCGAGGCCGGCATGCCTGACGGCCTGGTCCAGGTCATCCAGGGCGGGGCCGAAACCGCCATCGCGCTGACGCGCGGCCCGATCGACCTTCTGTCCTTCACGGGCGGCCCGCACGCCGGCCGGGCGCTGAAGGCCGCCAGCGGACTGGTGCGCTGCCTGATGGAACTCGGCGGCAACGACCCACTCTTCGTCATGCCCGATGCCGATCTCGAGGCCGCCGCGCACACCGCCGTCGCACAGCGGTTCGAGATCGCCGGGCAAAGCTGCGCGGCCGTCAAGAAACTCTACGTCCACGCGGCGGTGGCCGAGGATTTCACCGAGATCCTGATGGCCCGCGTTCAGCGCGTGGCGTTGGGCAATCCTGCCGACGAGGCCACCGAAATGGGGCCGGTAATCGACGCAGAGGCCGCCACCGGGGTCCAGGCGCGCATTGAGAGCGCCATCTTGGACGGCGCGGTTCTGCGCGCAGGCGGGCGGATCCGCGACGCGCGCTTCGCCCCGACCTTGCTGACCGGCGTGCCGGCCGGGACGCGACTCTTCGCCGAAGAAACATTCGGCCCGGTGCTGGCCATGCGCAGCTTTTCCGACCCTGATACGGCGCTGGCCGAGGTCAACGCCTCGCCCTATGGGCTGCAGGCGGGGGTATTCACCAACGACCACGCATTGATCCGCAAGCTTACCCGCGAACTGCGCGTGGGCGGGGTGATGGTCAACGAAGGCCCCGATTTCCGCGCCGAGCACGTGCCTTTCGGAGGCGTCAAGACATCGGGCCTCGGCCGCGAGGGCGTGCGCATCGCCCTGCGCGAGATGAGCGAGACCAAGGTCGTCATCGACTGAAATGAAGGGAACGCAGATGATACGAATAGCTGTCGTCGGCGCCAGCGGGAAGGTGGGCCAAGCCCTGCTCGACCAGATCGCAGCGGCGCCAGACCTGACGCTGGCCGAGGCCATCAACCAAAGCGGTGCGCCGCAGGCGGGGCAATCCTTCACCACGCTGGACGCGGCGTGTCTCGATGCGGACGCCGTGGTGGATTTCTCTTCGCCCACGGGAACGATGGCGCTTCTCGACCGCCTCGGCACCGCGCCCGTCCCGCTGGTCGTCGGAACCACTGGTTTCAGCGCAGACCAGGTGGAACGGATCGAGGCGTCGGCGCGCGCGCGTCCGACCCTGCTGGGTGCGAATTTCACCGCCGGGTTCGAAGTCTTCGCCGAAGCCGCCCGGATGCTGGCCGATCAGTTGCCGGAGGCCCGCGTGACCGTCGCCGAGGTTTACAACGCGCGAAAGAAACCGGCGCCCTCGGGCACCACGCGGCGCCTTCTTGCGGATCTCGGCGAAGAGGGGCGCGAAATCGAAACCTCCATCGGGCGAGAAGGCGACACCCCCGGGATC
>JBAVQZ010000307.1:0-2744 GCA_049694515.1 Paracoccaceae bacterium
GCTCGACGCCGCGAAGGCCGAGGCCGAGCGCGCGCAGGCCGCGCTGGACGACCGGGTGGTGCTGTCGCCCGCGACGGGGTTGATCGAGAAGGTCTTTTTCGATGTCGGCGAGGTCGCCGGGGCCGGCGCGCCCACCATCGCCATCCTGCAGCCCGACAAGCTGAAGGTGATCTTCTTCGTGCCCGAGCCCGAGCGAGCCGGTTTCGCGCTGGGCGATCGTCTGTCGGTGGCCTGCGACGGCTGTCCGGACGGGGTGACGGCGACGGTCACGCGCATGGCGTCGGACCCGCAATACACCCCGCCCGTGATCTACAGCCGGGAGGAGCGCACGCGGCTTGTCTATCGCGCCGAGGCGCGGCTTGGCAGCCCCGAAGGTCTGCTGCCTGGCCAGCCCGTAACGCTGCGCCGCCTGCCATGACCGGCGCGGATGAGGATTTCGCCATCTCGGTGCATGGCCTGACCAAGCGGTTCGGCAAGCACACGGTGGTGGACGGGCTGGACATGGACGTGCCGCGCGGCGCGATCTACGGCTTTCTTGGGCCGAACGGCAGCGGCAAGACCACGACGATCCGCATGATGTGCGGGCTGCTGACGCCTGATGCGGGCGACGGGCAGTGCCTGGGCTTCGACATCGTTACCGAGTCGCTGAAGATAAAGGAGCGCGCGGGCTACATGACCCAGCGGTTCTCGCTCTACGAGGATCTGACGATCCGCGAGAACCTGGATTTCATGGCGCGGATGTATCGCCTGAAAGACCGGCGCAAGCGTGTTGACGCGGCGCTGGAGCATCTGGGGCTGCTCGACCGCGCCGGTCAGTTGTCCGGCACCCTGTCGGGTGGCTGGAAACAGCGCATGTCGCTGGCCGTCTGCATGCTGCACGACCCGCAGGTGCTGCTATTGGATGAGCCGACCGCGGGTGTCGATCCCAAGGCGCGGCGCGACTTCTGGGACGAGATCCGCAAGCTTTCGGGGCGCGGCGTGACCGTGCTGGTCTCGACCCATTACATGGACGAGGCGGTGCAATGCGACTACATCGCCTATATCGCCTACGGCCGGAAGCTGATTTCCGGCCCCTCGCGCGACATCCCGAAAATGATCGGCCTGACCACCTGGCGGGCCGAGGGGCCGGACCTTGCGAAGCTGGAGGAGGAGCTGCGCCACACGGACGGGGTGGAGCAGGTGGCCCGCTTCGGCGCGGTGCTGCATGTCTCGGGCACCGACGAGGCGGCGCTCGACCGGGTGGTGGAGGCGCAGAAGAAGCGCGACGGCTACAAGTGGCAGAAGAAGGAGGCGGAGCTCGAGGAAGCCTTCATCTACCTGATGGCCGGCGCGAAGGACAATTTCGCCGGTGACCGGGGGGGCGGCTGATGAGGGCGTTCTCGCTGGCGCGTTTCCTGGCCGTCCTGTTCAAGGAATTCGTGCAGATGCGGCGTGACCGCGTGACCTTCGCGATGATGGTCGGCCTGCCGGTGGTCCAGCTTCTGCTGTTCGGATACGCGATCAACTCCGACCCCAAGCATCTGCCGACGCTGGTCGAGATGGCCGACAGCGGCCCGGTGACGCGGTCGATCCTGACCGGCATGGAAAGCTCGGCCTATTTCGATTTCACCGGCGTCGTCACCAGCCGCGAGGAGGGCGACCGCGCGCTGCGCGACGGCACCGCAAATTTCGTGGTGGTCATCCCGACCGGGTTCGAACGCGACGTGGTGCGCGGCCTGCGCCCGGAAATCCTGGTGGCCGTCGATGCCTCGGACCCGACGGCGGCCAATGGCGCGGTGGCGGCGCTGTCGGGCATCACGCAGACCGCGATCGCGCAGGTGCTGACCGGCCCGCTGGAATTCGCCGCGGGCGCGCCGCCGCCCTTCTCGGTCGTGGTGCACCGCCAGTTCAACCCCGAGGGGCGCACCTCGACCAATATCGTGCCGGGGCTTCTGGGCATCATCCTGTCGCTGACCATGATGATGATCACCGCGGTCGCCATCGTGCGCGAGTTCGAGAAGGGCACGATGGAGGCGCTGATCGCCACGCCCGTGCGGCCGGCCGAGGTGATGCTGGGCAAGATCATGCCCTATGTGCTGGTCGGCTATGTCGAGACGGTGATCTTCCTGGCGGCGGCGCATCTGCTGTTCGCGGTGCCCTTCATCGGCAGCCCGCTGGCCTTCTTCGTCGGCTTCAACCTTTTCATCGTCACCAACCTGGCGCTGGGCTTTCTGATCTCGACGGTGGCGCGCTCGCAGATGCAGGCGATGCAGGTGTCGTTCTTCATGCTCATGCCGACGATCCTGCTGTCGGGCTTCGTCTTTCCCTTCGCGGGAATGCCGGGCTGGGCGCAGGTCATCGGAAACGCGATCCCGGCCACGCATTTCCTGCGGCTGACGCGCAAGGTGATGCTGAAAGGGGCGACGCTGGCCGATATCGGCGCGGACCTCGCCGCGATCATGGTGATCATGGTGGTGGTCATGGCGCTGGCGCTGCTGCGCTATCGCCAGACGCTGGACTGAGGCAGCCCTGCGCTATTGCGCGGCGCTTTGCCGTGCCGCGCGCAGCCGGGCCGTGACCTGCCGGACAGATCCGTCGGTCGGGAAATCCACCATGTTTCCCTGCGCCGGCGTTCCGTCGATCTCCAACTCGGTCCGGCCGCCGCCCAGCCCGCCGGGATCCTCGATGCGCAGGGCGATGCTTCCCCCGGGCCCGGCGATCTCGGCGCTATAGCCGCCCCAGCCCTTGGGCAGGCAGGGCGCGAT
>JBAVQZ010000308.1:0-1781 GCA_049694515.1 Paracoccaceae bacterium
GCCGGGCAGATGGCGCTGACCGCGTCGGGCCGGGCCGAGGGGCTGTCGGGCGTCGTGCGGATCACCGCAAGCCTCGTCGTCTCGCACCACCTTCTGCCGCCGATCCTGGCAGGTATCCGCGCCCGGCATCCCGAGATCGAACTGGAGCTTGTCCCTTCCGACACATCCGAGAATCTGCTGTTCCGCGAGGCCGACATCGCGCTTCGGATGTATCGGCCCGAACAGCTGGATGTGGTCACGCGCCACCTGGGCGATCTGGCGCTGGGCATGTTCGGCGCGCGCAGCTACCTGGACCGGGCAGGACGGCCGCAAACGCCCGACGACCTGCGCGGCCATGACTTCGTCGGATTCGACCGCTCGGAATTCATCATCCACGGGATGCGCTCTATGGGGATGGAGGTGGACCGCCACTTCTTCGCCACGCGCTGCGACCACCAGACCACTTATTGGGAGCTCGTGCGCGCGGGCTGCGGGCTGGGCTTTGGCCAGCTGTCCTTCGGGCTGCCCGATCCGGCGCTGGAGCGACTGCTGCACGATCTGCCGCTGCCCGCAATCCCGGTCTGGCTGACCGCGCATGAGGCGATGCGCCAGACGCCCCGCATCCGCCGGGTCTGGGACATGCTGGCCGAAGGGCTGACCCCGCATCTGTCTTGACCCTCTGCGGGCGACGGGCTACGCCGCTTGGCGACCCTGTGAAGCGAGGAAAACAAGACGATGAGCAACCCTTCCCTTCTGATCCTGCCCGGCGATGGAATCGGCCCCGAGGTGATGGCCGAGGTCCGCAGGATCATCGGCTGGTTCGGCGACAAGCGCGGGCTGAAATTCGACGTCAGCGAGGATCTCGTCGGGGGGGCGGCCTATGACGCGCATGGCACGCCGCTGACCGACGCGACGATGGCGAAGGCGCAGGCGGTGGATGCGGTTCTTCTGGGTGCGGTGGGCGGCCCGAAATACGACGATCTGGATTTCAGCGTGAAGCCCGAGCGGGGCCTGCTGCGCCTGCGCAAGGAGATGGACCTCTACGCCAACTTGCGCCCGGCCCAGTGCTTCGACGCGCTGGCGGATTTCTCGTCCCTGAAGAAGGACATCGTGGCGGGCCTCGACATCATGATCGTGCGCGAGCTGACCTCGGGCATCTATTTCGGCGAGCCGCGCGGGATCATCGACGACAACGAGGGCGGGCGCATCGGCATCAACACCCAGCGCTACACCACGAACGAGATCCGGCGCGTCGCGCGCTCGGCCTTCGAACTGGCCAAGAAGCGCGGCAACAAGGTCTGCTCGATGGAAAAGGCCAACGTGATGGAATCCGGCATCCTCTGGCGGGAAGAGGTGCAATGGGTGCATGACAACGAGTACCCGGACGTCAAGCTTAGCCATATGTATGCCGATGCTGGCGCGATGCAGCTTGTCCGCGCGCCCAAGCAGTTCGACGTGATCGTGACCGACAACCTGTTCGGCGACCTGCTGTCTGATGCGGCGGCGATGCTGACCGGCTCTTTGGGGATGCTGCCCTCGTCCAGCTTGGGCGCACCGATGGCGAACGGCCGGCCCAAGGCGCTTTACGAACCCGTCCACGGCTCCGCCCCCGACATCGCCGGGCAGGGCAAGGCCAACCCCTGCGCCTGCATCCTGAGCTTTGCCATGGCGCTGCGATATTCCTTCGACCAAGGGGCCGAGGCCGACCGGCTGGAGCAGGCGGTCGAGAAGGTGCTGGCCGACGGCGTGCGGACCGCCGACCTGATGCAGAGCGGCGGCGCGACCCCTGCCAGCACCACGCA
>JBAVQZ010000309.1:0-2687 GCA_049694515.1 Paracoccaceae bacterium
TCTTTGCCCTGATCCGCGCACGGGCTTTCGCACGCCTGCCCGCCGCCGCGCGGCGCTGGCTTAAAAAGCGGGCCGTCCGGCTGGATCGGGGGCTGCGCCTGCGGCGTTGATGCAATAGCGTCGCAAACCGAAGGAGGCCGTATGCCGCTGACGATCATACTTGTGATTCTGGTTTTCGTGGGAATGTTTCTTTATCGCCGCTCCCACAGCCTGACGCGCGACTGCCGCTGGCGGGCCCGGCGCAGCGGGGACGACGGAGCGCAGCTTTACGTCTGCGCCGCCTGTGGGGCCGAAACCTTCACCACCGACGGGAAGCCACCGCGCGAATGCAAGCGAGATCTCGGAGCTTCAAGCCTTTAGGATTAAATGCCATGAGTGACATGCCGGAAGACGCCGATGCCCGCCGCGCCCTGCGCCCGGTGATAGCCTATCCCCCAGACACGTTGCCTCGTCCCGACATGGCGGCGTATCGCGCGGCGCGCGAGGGGATGGAGAAGACCGCGGAGGTGACGGTGCCCCCGCGCGAGGCGCGCTGTTTCCGGGTGCCGGCGGGGCATGTCTTCCGCATCTCCTGCCCCGAGGGAAGCCAGGTGGGCGATCTGAACCTGTGGAACGAGGGCGACCTGTCCGAACGGTTCTATTCCGGCAAGACCCGCGCGCTGCACGGCACGCATCTGGACGCGGGTGACAGGCTGTGGTCGGCCTTCCCGCATTTGCGGCCTATGGCGACGATCATCCATGACACGCTGGGTTGGTATGGCATCGACGAGTTCGGCGGATCGGTGCATGACGTGATCGGCACGCGCTGTGACCCGTATACGCACAAGCTTCTGACGGGTGGCGAATACCACCATTGCTGCCATTCCAACCTGACGCGGGCGCTGGCGGCGGAAACCGGGATGCCGCTTTTTGAGGCCGAGGCGCATGTCCACGACGTGCTCAACGTGTTCATGTGCACAGGCTTCACCCGCGACACCGGTCAGTATTTCATGAAAGCAAGCCCCGCGCGGCGCGGCGACCATCTGGATTTCCTGGCCGAGATCGACCTGCTGGGCGCGCTGTCGGCCTGTCCGGGCGGCGATTGCGGGGCCGAGCATTCATCGGACGCGGCAATCTGCCATCCGCTGCTGGTCGAGATGTTCCGGCCCGAAGGCGGCGCTCCGCGCGGGTGGCAAAGCCCGCCCCGCAACGGCTATTCCCGCAGCCACGGGGCCTGAGCGGCGCGTCAGGCGAAAGCGGCGGAAAGCGCGATCTCGACCATGTCGCCGAAGCCCTGCTCGCGCTCGGCGCTGGGCAGGGACTCGTGCGTCAGCAGGTGGTCCGAGACGGTCAGAACGGCCAGCGCGCGGGCGCCGTGGCGCGCGGCGAGCGTGTAGAGCTCGGCCGCTTCCATCTCCACGCCGAGGATGCCGTGACGCACCATCTGTTCGTTGAGGTCGGGACGTTCGTCATAGAACACATCCGAGGAATAGATCCCGCCGGCATGCGTCGGCGTTCCCTTTTCCTGCGCTGCGTCCCACGCCGCTTTCAGTAACGACCAGTCGGCACAGGGGGAGAAATTCAATTCGCGGAAGATCCCGCGCGACGGTGTCGAAAGCGTGGAGGCCGTCATCGCGAGAATCACGTCGCGCAGTTTCACCTTGTCCTGCATCGCGCCGCAGGAACCGATGCGGATCAGCGTTTTCGCGCCGTATTCGGAAATGAGTTCATTCACATAGATGGAAAGCGATGGCATTCCCATTCCGGTGCCGTGGATCGTCACCCGGTTGCCGCCCCAGGTGCCCGTGAATCCCAGCATCCCCCGAACCTGATTGATGCAGACGGGATTTTCCAGAAACGTCTCAGCCGCCCATTTCGCGCGGAAGGGATCGCCCGGCAGCAGAACGGTTTCGGCAATCTCGCCGGGCTTTGCCCCGATATGAATGGTCATCGCGGGTTTCGCGCAATCAGATGGCGAATTCGCTCAATGACTTTCCCTTTTCAAGGGCTTCCTTGATCCAGCCGGGCTGGCGGCCGCGCCCCGTCCAGGTCTGTTGGGGATTGGCGGGATTGCGGTATTTCGGCGGGGATTTCTGTTTCGGTTTCGCACCGGCCTTGAAGATGTCGTCCAGCGAAAAGCCATGCTCTTTCGCAGCCTGCTCGGCTGCTTTCCGCGCTTCGGCCTTCTTGCGCGACTCGAGCGTTGCGAGCGCTTTGTCCACGTCGGAGCGGAGTTTTTCGAGTTCTTTTTTCGAAAGTTTGTCGAGGTCGATGTTCATTTTGATTCCGCTTCAGGTTAATGATTGACACAGTTCGGTATTGGCGAAGTATTTATTATTAAAGACACGTAAATTGCAACGGAAAATTCGTTTGGGGAATTCCGCCGCTCTGAATTTTGAATTGACCGGTCTGGGAAACGAGGCCGGTTTCGGCGGAACCGGATATTGATCGAATCGTTCGTCCCGGCAGAAAAATGCCGTCCGGTTTTGAAATCTCCGCGGCCAAGGGTTAGGTGGGATGCAGCTCGGCCGCAGCGCTGCCTGTGGCTTTCATCATCGAAGGAGACAACATGACCCCTGTTCCAACGCTCGCCGCCGCTCTGACCGCCGTTTCGCTGGCCTTCGCCGCACCCGTCGCCGCGCAGCAGGCCGAGACGACGGCCGCGTCGCAATTGACGGCCGACCAGGTGACCGACGCGCAGGTCGATG
>JBAVQZ010000310.1:0-4404 GCA_049694515.1 Paracoccaceae bacterium
ACGTGGTGCGCGTCAACTTCGACAAGGCCGACCCGCCTGCCGAGGTGATCGACAGCTTCCGCGAGGTGCAGGCCGCCGAGCAGGAGCGTGACCGGCTGGAGAAACAGGCCGACGCCTATTCCAACCGTGTCGTCGCCGGCGCGCGGGGCGAGGCCGCCCAAACGCTGGAAGAGGCCGAAGGCTATCGCGCCCGGGTCGTGAACGAGGCCGAGGGCGAGGCGAGCCGCTTCAGCGCCGTTCTGGAGCAATATCGCAAGGCGCCCGAAGTGACGCGCAAGCGCCTCTATCTTGAAACGATGGAGCAGGTGCTCGGCCGGGTGGACAAGATCATCATGGACAACAAGGCCGGGGGCAGCCAGGGCGTGGTGCCGTATCTGCCGCTGAACGAGTTGCGCCGCACGACGCCGTCCTCGACGACCTCGGAAGGGAAGTGAGCCATGAAAAAGACAGCTTTCATACTACCGGTAATCGTAATCCTGGTGGCCGTCTTCCTGTCCTCGGTCTTTATCGTGGACGAACGCGAAAAGGCGCTGGTGCTCCAGTTCGGCAAGGTCGTCAAGGTGAAGGAGGATCCGGGCCTGGCCTTCAAGATCCCGCTGATCCAGCAGGTCGTGCGCTATGACGACCGCATCCTCGGCCGCGACATCGAGCCGCTCGAGGTCACGCCGCTCGACGACCGGCGGCTGGTGGTGGATGCCTTCGCGCGCTATCGCGTCGAGAACGTGCGCCAGTTCCGTCGCGCCGTCGGCACCGGCGGCATCCGCTCGGCCGAGGACCGGCTGGACCGGGTGCTGCGCGCCGCCACGCGCGAGGTTCTGGGCTCGGTCTCGTCGAACGACATCCTCAGTTCGAACCGCGCGGCGCTGATGCTGCGGATCCGCAACGCCGCAATCGAGGAGGCCAAGAACCTTGGCCTGGACATCATCGACGTGCGGCTGATGCGCACCGACCTGCCCGAGCAGAACCTGTCGGCCACTTATTCGCGGATGCGCGCGGAGCGCGAACGCGAAGCCGCGGACGAGATCGCGCGGGGCGAAGAGGCGGCGCAGCGGATCCGGGCACAGGCCGACCGCACGGTGGTCGAGCTGGTCTCCGATGCGACGCGCCAGGCCGAAATCGTCCGAGGCGAGGCAGACGCCAAGCGTAACGCGATCTTCGCGGATGCCTATGGCGCGGATGAGAAGTTCTTCGAATTCTACCGCTCACTCACCGCCTATGACAGGGCCCTGCAAAGCGGAAACTCGACCATGGTGATGTCGCCTGACAACGAGTTCTTCAATTATCTCAACCAGGCCGACTCGCTGGCGCTGCCGACGGACGTGGCGCCGGTGATGCCGGAAGATACGTCCGAGGCGGCACCGGCGGAAGCCATCCCGACCGACGCGGCAACCACACCGCCCGCCAATACTTCTGAAACACCGACCGCCGACAACTCGGCCAGCACACAGGGGCAGTAATGGCCACCGTCCTGCTGGCGATCGGGTTGGTTCTTGTCGTGGAGGGGCTGGTGTTCGCACTGGCCCCTTCGCGTCTCGAGGAACTGCTGGCGGCGCTGCAGTCGCTTTCGGTGGAAACCCGCCGGACGCTGGGCCTGGGCGCGCTGGCGTTGGGTGTGGCGCTTGTTTGGCTTGCCCGCGGCCTTGGAACCTGAGACCATCGCCCTTGCCGCGGCGCGTTCCATCACGTTCATGTGAGAGCGCGCGACGGCCTTTGAATTGAACGCCCCGGCTCCACATTACATGAAGGAGTCGAAGACTGCAGGGGGCAGCGCAGGCGACGACGCGCCGCGCATCCGCAGGAAACCATGAGGAGGAATTCCCGTTGAAACCGCAGGCCATAACCCTTTCCGCCCGGCATGACGCCGCGCCGCTTCGCGCCGCCTGGGCGCTGCTGCTGGGCCTCGCATTGCTGATGGCGCAGGCGCTGCACGCCGAGGCGCGCGGGATTCCCGAAAGCTTCGCCGATCTGGCCGATCAGGTCAGCCCAGCCGTGGTGAACATCACGACCTCGACCACCATCGCCACCTCCTCCGGGCCGGGGCCGAACCTGCCGCCGGGCTCACCTTTCGAGGATTTCTTCAAGGATTTCATGAATCCCGACGGCCAGCCCGACCAGCCGCGCCAGCGGCGCGGCCAGGCGCTGGGCTCGGGCTTCGTGGTCTCCGAGGACGGCTATATCGTCACCAACAACCACGTGATCGAAAAGGCCGACGAGATCTCGATCGAATTCTTCTCGGGCAAGACGCTGGATGCCACCGTGGTCGGCAACGATCCGAACACCGATATCGCGCTGCTGAAGGTCACGAGCGACGAGCCGCTGCCCTTCGTGCCGTTCGGCGACAGCGACAAGATGCGCGTCGGCGACTGGGTGATGGCGATGGGCAACCCGCTGGGCCAGGGCTTCTCGGCTTCCGCGGGCATCGTGTCGGCGCGCAACCGCGCGCTTTCGGGCACCTATGACGACTTCATCCAGACCGACGCGGCGATCAACCGCGGCAACTCGGGCGGGCCGCTGTTCAACATGGAAGGCCAGGTGATCGGGGTGAACACCGCGATCCTCAGCCCCAATGGCGGCTCCATCGGGATCGGCTTCTCGATGGCGTCCAACGTGGTCAAGAACGTCGTCGACCAGCTGCGCGAATATGGCGAGACGCGCCGCGGCTGGCTGGGCGTCCGCATCCAGGACGTTTCACCCGACGTGGCCGACGCGATGGGGCTGGACAAGGCCGCGGGCGCGCTGGTGACGGATGTTCCGGACGGACCGGCCGCGGATGCCGGGATGAAATCGGGTGATGTCATCACCTCTTTCGACGGGCAGGACGTCACCGACACCCGCGAGCTGGTGCGGATCGTCGGCAATTCGCCGGTCGGCAAGACGGTGCGCGTGGTCGTGCTGCGCGAAGGCAAGAGCGAGACCCTGAAAGTGACGCTCGGCCGCCGTGAGACGGCCGAAGCCGCCCAGCCCGAGGATCAGTCCCCTGCCGCGCCGGAACAGCCGGCCGAGTCGCAGATGCTGGGCCTGACGCTGACGCCGATCACCCCCGACATGCGCGGTGAACTGGGCCTACCCGACGATGTCGACGGTCTTGTCGTCACCGGCGTGGACGAGATGAGCGAGGCATATGAAAAGGGTTTGCGCGCGGGCGACGTGATCACCGAGGCGGGCCAGCAGAAGGTCATCAGCGTGAGCGATCTGGAAGACCGTATCGGCGAAGCCGAGCAGGCCGGGCGCAAATCGCTTCTGCTGCTGATCCGCCGGCAGGGCGAACCGCGCTTCGTGGCCCTGACGCTGGACAACTGATCCACCTGAAACACGCGGAATCGGGGCGCCCTGCGGGGCGCCCTTATCGTTTCGGGATGTCCGCAAAGCGTGTTGGTCCGATGTGCGGATGAACAGGTCGTTCGAATGGGGTCAACGGCCCGGACCCAAGGCGCGCAGCGCCGCAGGCGCGTATTGCGTAACCGGCCGTCCGTCCAGGCCGGTCAGCCCTTCGGCGTCGGGCGCGGATAGGCCACGAGCCCCAGTTTTCGCGCGGCGTCGACCGACAACTGGGAACTCTTCAGCCCCTGACGGGTCTGATATCGGCGCACGGCGCGGCGCGTGGCAGCGTCCATTTGCCCGGTGACGGGGCCGTCATACAGCCCGCGCACCTTCAGCGCGCGTTGCAGGCTGGACAGGAATGCCGCGTCCATTCGATCCGGGCAAGGGGTCTCGAACCGGATCTCGGTGCGCTCCCTGACGATCTTCTGCCGGCTCTCGATCCGGTAGCGGGGGGCCGCGATGTCCTTGCCGAGGGGGGGCGTTTCACCAGGCTTGACCCGCTTGTGCTCGGTCACCGTCTCCACGACTGCGGGCGTCACGTAGCTCCCCCAGCAGGTGTCGGGGGGCGCGTCGGGCGGGGCGGTGGCGGCCTGCGCCGGCTCTTCGTTCAGCCGCGCGACATCGGCCATCGGCATGTCGGCCTGGCAGGCCGCTAGGGCCGTCGCGGCAATGCCGGTCAGAAGGAAGGTTCGTGTCATCACTGCTCTCTCGGGTCTGGCGCCCGTTCTCACCCCGAATCATAGCCGCGTTCGGGACGCCGTGGAAGCCCTACGACCCGTCCGGCGGCGCGAGTGTGTCATCCGGGCCAAGCAACTCGTCCAGCATCCACGATATGTCCTCGATCGCCTCGGCCACCACATGCACCACGCCCGCCTCGCGCTGCAGCCGCCCGGTAACGCGCAGCAACCGCCCGCCGATCACCGCCCGGCGGAACCGCTCGAACACTTTCGCCCAGACCACGACATTGGCAACGCCGGTCTCGTCCTCCAGCGTCAGAAAGACCACGCCCTTCGCCGTGCCCGGCCGCTGGCGCACCAGAACCAGCCCGGCCACCGCCACTCGCGCACCGGCAGGTGGCTCGCC
>JBAVQZ010000311.1:0-1625 GCA_049694515.1 Paracoccaceae bacterium
GCCAGAAGGAAGACCGGCGCGACGATTTCAAGAACGGCAAGGACAACGTTCACAGTCTGTTTCCCGTTTTCCGGGCCTTCCAGCATGGACATTGCCCCGTCAGAGGGGATACTAACGGGGGTGAAAGGTTGCAATGCAATGCAAAAGACACACGCGAAATATCATCTTGGTCAGGTGGTCCGGCATCGGAAGCACCCGTTTCGGGGTGTGGTGTTCGATGTGGATGCAATGTTTTCCAACACCGAGGAATGGTATGACGCCATTCCCGAAGAGAGTCGCCCGCCCAAGGACCAGCCGTTCTATCACCTGCTGGCCGAGAACGAGCAAAGCTACTACGTCGCCTATGTTTCCGAGCAGAACCTGCTGCCCGACGAAACCGGTGAGCCGGTGGATCACCCGGATCTTGCCGATCTGTTCGGCGATTTCGAGAACGGGCACTACCCGCTGCAGTTCCAGCTGAACTGACGGGAACCGCGCCGCCGCGGCTCTCCGCTTCTCAATAACCCAGCGCGCAGCCGTCCTTGCGCGGGTCCGACCCACCTTCCAGAACGCCCGATTCTTCGTCTATCAGGATCGCCTGCGCGCCGCCGATCGGGGTGTCCGGGATGGTCACGGAATGACCCATCTCCGACAACTCGGCCCGGACCGCGTCGGAATAGCCGCGCTCCACCTTCATGTTGCCCGCGTCGGAAAAACTGCGCGGCCCGGTGATGGCCTCCTGCGGGTCCATGCCGAAATCCACGACGTTGCTCAGAAACCGCACATGCCCGTTGGGCTGATAGGCGCCGCCCATCACCCCGAAGGGCATGATCAGTTTGCCGTTCCGGCGGATCATGCCGGGAATGATCGTGTGCATCGGCCGCTTGCCGCCGGCGGCCTCGTTCGGGTGGCCCGCTTCCAACGTGAAGCCCGCGCCGCGATTCTGGAAATTGATGCCGAACCTGTCCGAGGCCAGCCCCGAGCCGAAGCTGTGATAGACCGAGTAGATCAGCGACACCGCCATCCGGTCGCGGTCCACCACGGTCAGATAGATTGTCTCCTTGTGCACGGCCTCGCTCAGTTTCGCGGGGCTATCCATGGCGCGCCTCGGGTCGATCAGCGCGGCCAGCCGCTCGGCGGTTTCCCGCGCCAGCATGTGATCCAGCCTTGTGGTGTGTCCTGTGTCGGCGATGAAGCGATTGCGCGCGTCATAGGCCAGTTTCGCGGCTTCGGCCTCGACATGGGCGCGCGCGGCCCCGAAGGGGGCCATCGACGGCAGGTCGAAATGGCTCAGGATGTTGGCCATCAGGATCGCGGTCGCGCCCTGGCCGTTGGGCGGATGCTCGACCAGTTCCACGTCCTTGTAGGCCCCGCTCACCGGCTCGGTGTAATCGCAGGCGGTGGCGGCAAAATCATCCAGCGTGTGCACGCCGCCCAGCGCGTTGAGCGAATTGACCATGTCCTCGGCCACCTCGCCCTCGTAGAAACCCTTGCGTCCCTCCATCCCGATGCGGCGAAGCACCTCGGCCTGGCCGGGGGCACGGAACACCTGTCCGGCCTTCGGTGCCTTGCCGTCCAGCAGGAAATAGTCGCGCGCGGCGCCTTGCAGGCGGGGTTCGGCCGCGGCCCAGTCGAACGCGGTGCGC
>JBAVQZ010000312.1:0-3977 GCA_049694515.1 Paracoccaceae bacterium
GCGTCGGCGGTCGCGGTGGAGGCGACGCCGGGGATGACCGGCACCCGACCGGCGGCAGCGTTCACCACGGTTTCGACCACCGCCTCGCGCTGCGCGAAATCGAGATAGGCGAATTCGCCGGTGGAGCCCAGCGGCGAAAGGCCGTGAACCCCCTCGGCGATCAGGTGATCGCAGAGCCGGGCCAGCGCCTCGCGGTCGATGCTGCCTTCCGCGTCCAGCGGCGTGGCCAGGTAGGGGATCACCCCGTGCAGGTTCTCGGCGTCCATCTGTCCCTCCCGTGTCGTGGTGTCAGCGCATCCAGAGATTGGCCTTCTTCAGCCGGTTGCGGATCATCTTTTCCTGGGGCGGCAGGTCGGCGCGGTCGAACATCGCGCGGGCCTTGCGGCCTTTTCCCTGAAAGATCATGCGCTTGAACGGCTCGTATTGCTTGACCACCTTCTTGATCTTGTTGGGCGCCGTAACGGTTTCCAGAACTTCGACCGCATGGTCGCTTTCGCGGGCATAAAACAGCGGCATGACCCGCCAGTGGCAGCTCACCGCGCCGTCCAGCCCGTCCAGTTCGGGCCCCGGCCTGCCGCCGCCGAGCGCATGGATCACCAGCGGCAGCGCCACCTGGTCCAGCCAGGGGTCGTATTGCTGGCAGGCGGCCGCCTCGGGCGGGTCGTCGCGGATCGCGGTGGCGTAGTCGAGGAAGCGCTGCCCGAATTCCCGCGGGCAGCGGTGGAAGAACCAGCCGGCGTTGAAATACATGTAGCGCCGCCAGTATTCGTCGGGCTGCGACAGGTCGAGCGTCGGCGCGATGTCCAGTCCGAACTTGTGGTAGAGCGATTTCCAGATCGCGTTGTAGCCCGGCCCGTAAAGCTCGATCACCGGCCATGTCCCCTCGCGCTGCATCGAGGCGGACGGGCGGTCGAAATCGAACGCCACCTCGGACAGATTGCCGGTGATCAGTGTGTCGGTGTCGAAGAAGACGAAAGGCTCGTCCTCGGGCAGGGCGGCCAGCGCCTCGATCTTGTTGCCGTAAGGGTAATCACTACCGAATTCGCGGCTGTCGAACGGCACGATCTCGGCCCCCAATGCGGTCAGCAGGGCGCGGACCTCGGGGTTCGCCATCCGCGGGTCGTTGCGCCATTTCGGGCCGGGCTGCGGCTCGGCCACGATCAGGCGGCCAGGAAATTCCGGATCGGACAGGCGCAGCGAGGCCGCGAAGATCACCGCCTCGAATTGCAGCCGCCCGTTCTGGCCGACGATGAGGATGTTGAACCTCTGCCGGGTTTCCGCCTGTTCGGCCATGCCTGTCCTGCCCTTCGCCCTTTGCGGCGAAGTATAGGCGGCGAAAGCGCCGCGACAAACCCTTCCCTCGGGCGCATGGCCCGAAATATTGCGCCTTGCCACAGGGGCGGGGCGCTGCAACCATCGGCCCCCAGCCAGCACGAGGGAGCCGAAGATGTCCGACCAGCCGCCACAGGGCCAGGAGCCCACCATCCGCACAATCGCGATGCCCGCCGACACCAATTCCGAAGGCGACATCTTCGGCGGCTGGCTGATGTCGCAGATGGATCTTGCCGGCGGGCTGGCCGCCGCACGTGTGGCGCGCGGGCGCGTCGCCACGGTGGCGGTGGATGCGCTTCAGTTCCTCAGGCCGGTCAAGGTGGGCGACGAGGTGACGCTTTTCGCGCGGCTCACCGCGGTGGGACGCACGTCGATCAAGATCGAGGTGCGCGCCTGGCGCCGGCCGCGCTTCACCGAGGAAAGCGAGCAGGTCACCGCCGCAACTTTCACCTTCGTCGCGCTTGACGGCGATGGACGCCCGCGCCCGGTAGAGGTGCAGGCGTAAGCACCGGTCAGAACGCCTTGAAGGTCAGCGTCGTCAGCGATCGGTCAATGTTCGGGATGTCGAGCAGGTGGTCGTTGATGTATTTGCCCACATCCTCGCCCTGCGGGATATAGAGCTTCATCAGCAGGTCGTATTCCCCGCTTGTGGAATAAAGCTCGGAATGGATCTCGCGCAGCACGATATCTTCGGCCACGTCATAGGTCTTGCCCGGTTTGCAGCGAAGCTGAACGAATACGCAGGTGGTCATATGGCCTTCTCCCGGCTGGATAAGCCGACCCTATGACACGCGGCGCGGCGATCACAACCGGCAAAATGGTGACAGCGCGGCGTCGCGGCCCCGCGCCCTCTTGGACGCGCGGCGCGGGGCGCGTATAAGCCGCCGGGAAACAAGGCGGAGGCCCCGTGATGCGCACGGCGAAGATCACCAGAAAGACGGCAGAGACCGCGATTTCCGTCGAGATCAACCTCGACGGCAGCGGCGCCTATGACAATCGGACCGGCGTCGGGTTCTTCGATCACATGCTGGATCAGCTCTCGCGCCACTCGCTGATCGACATGACGATCAGCGCCGAGGGCGACCTGCAGGTGGACGATCACCACACCGTCGAGGACACCGGCATCGCGCTGGGTCAGGCGCTGGTGCAGGCGCTGGGGGACAAGACCGGCATCAGGCGCTACGGCGCCTGCCTTCTGCCGATGGACGACGCGCTGGTGCGCGCCGCGCTGGACCTCTCGGCCCGGCCGCACCTGGTCTGGAACGTCGACCTGCCGACCGCGAAGATCGGCCCCTTCGATTCGGAGCTTGTGCGCGAGTTCTTCCAGGCGCTCAGCACGCATGGCGGCATCACCCTGCATGTCGACGCTTTGCACGGGATCAACAGCCATCACATCGCCGAGGCCGCGTTCAAGGCCGTCGCCCGCGCCCTGCGCGAGGCGGTCGAGACCGATCCGCGCAAGGCCGACGCGATCCCTTCGACCAAAGGGGCGCTGTGAGCGTCATGAATACGGTCATCGTCGATTACGAGTCGGGCAACCTGCACTCGGCCCAGAAAGCGTTCGAGAGGATGGCGCGCGAGTCCGGGGCGGGCGAGGTGAGCGTCACCTCGGACCCAGAGGCGGTGCGCCGCGCCGACCGGATCGTGCTGCCCGGTGATGGCGCTTTCCCGGCCTGCCGAAAAGAGCTTTTCGACCACCGCGGCCTGTTCGAGGCAATTGAGGAGGCCGTGATCCGCGGCGGCCGCCCCTTCCTGGGCATCTGCATCGGGATGCAGATGATGGCGACGCGCGGGCTGGAATACGCCGAGACGCCGGGCTTCGGCTGGATCGGGGGCGAGGTGGTGCGAATCGCGCCCGCCGACCCGGCGCTGAAGGTGCCGCATATGGGCTGGAACGACCTGGCGATCGACCATCCGCACCCGGTGCTGTCGGGGATCGAAACCGGCGATCACGCCTATTTCGTGCATTCCTACCATTTCCGCGTCGCTGACCCGGCCGAACGCTTGGCGCATTGCGACTATGGCGTCGAGATCACTGCCATCGTCGGGCGCGACAACATGGTGGGCACGCAGTTTCACCCCGAGAAAAGCCAGTCCGCCGGTCTGCGCCTGATCGCCAATTTCCTGGCGTGGGCGCCCTGAGCGGCCCGATACCGCTTTGACGGCGCCGCCAATCCGGGGCTCTGCCCCGGACCCCGGGATATTTCGGCGGAAAAGAAGGGGTGGGGCGGGCGGTTCCGCCGGGTCCGTTGCATTCGCCGCGCCCGCGTGCATAACGGCGGCAAAGCTGACAGGAGAGCCGCGCATGATCCTCTACCCCGCAATCGACCTGAAAGACGGCCAATGCGTGCGCCTTCTGCGCGGTGAAATGGACAAGGCCACCGTGTTCGGCGACGACCCCGCGGCACAGGCCCGGGCGTTCCAGGATGCGGGCTGCGAATGGCTGCACCTCGTGGATCTGAACGGCGCCTTCGCGGGCGCGCCGGTAAACGCCTCGGCGGTCGAGGCGATCCTGGCCGCCACGGACGTGCCCGCGCAGCTGGGCGGCGGAATCCGCGACATGTTGACGATCGAAACCTGGCTGGACAAGGGGCTGGCGCGCGTCATCCTGGGCACCGTGGCGGTCGAAAACCCCGACCTGGTGC
>JBAVQZ010000313.1:0-23730 GCA_049694515.1 Paracoccaceae bacterium
ACCTGTGGGATCGCCACATGCGGCTCATAGGACATGCGATTGCTTCCGCGCGGCAGGAAAGGCGCACAGAACGGCCGGGGCGAGCGTGATCGCCCCGGCCGCGACGGGGCCTTGTCAGGACGGGGTGTCGACCTTGAAGATCGCCACCACGTCGCCGCGCGGATAGCCCAGCTGGAAGTTGCCGCCGGCGGCAACGGCGATGTATTGCTGGCCGTCCACCTCATAGGTGATCGGCGGCGCGTTCACGCCGGCGCCGAGGTTGTATTGCCAGACCTTCTCGCCGGTCTTTGCGTCGAAGGCGTCGAACCAGCCGTTGCCCTCGCCGGTGAACACCAGGTTGCCGGCGGTGGCCAGCACGCCGCCGATCATCGGCTGCGGAGCGTCGTATTTCCAGGCGACCTTGCCGGTATCGACATTCACCGCATCCAGCACACCGCTCTGGACCGACGCATCGCCCTGCACGTTCTTGAACGTGCTGCCAAGGCGCAACTGGCCTGGCACCGTTTCGGTCGCGTTGTCGGTGGTGAAGGTCATCAACTGGTTCATCTCCATCACGTAGAACAGGTTCGTGTCAGGCGAGTATGCCGGCGGCGACCATTCCGCGCCCCCGTTGGCGCCGGGCAGCATCTGCACCCCTTCCTTGGTGGGGGTCGTGAACATGTTGTCGGACATCTTCACCAGCGGGTCCGACTTGCGGATCAGCTCGCCCGTCTTGCGGTTGACGACGTAAAGCCAGCCGACCTTCCCGGCCTCGCCAGCGGCGGGAACAGTGTTGCCGTTCGCGTCCTTGGTGTCGAACAGCACCACGTTGCTGACCGCGTCATAGTCCCAGACGTCGTGCTTGACCTCCTGGTAGTGCCACTTGATCTCGCCGGTCTTGGCGTCCAGCGCGACGATCGAGTCGGTATAGAGGTTGTCGCCCTTGCGGTTCGACCCGTCGAGGTCGGGGTTGGGGTTGCCGGTGGAGAAGATCACCAGCCCCTGTTCGGTGTCCACGGCGGGCGTCGTCCAGACCATGCCGCCACCGCTCTTCCAGGAATCGCCCTCGAAGGTGTTCGGGTCGGTGGCCTGCCAGCGCCAGTCCTCCTTGCCGGTCTTTGCGTCGATGGCGGCCACGAAACCGCGGATCGGCCATTCGCCGCCCGAGCTGCCGACGATCACCTTGCCGTCATAGATCTGCGGCGCCATGGTTTCCGAGAAGCCGGCGCGCGGATCGGCCAGAGTGGTCTCCCATTCCTTCTTGCCGGTCTTGGCGTCCAGCGCCAGCAGCTTGGCGTCGATCGTGGCCAGATAGACCTTGCCATAACCGACGGCGACGCCCCGGTTGACCGGCCCGCAGCAGGTCTTGGACATGCTGACATCATAGGTCGTCGTCCAGTAGCGTTCGCCCGTCGCGGCGTTCACGGCCATGACCTTCATCTGGTCGTCGACCATCGGCGTGGTCAGATACATCACACCGTCCACGACGACCGGCGTTGTCTCGAAGCTGGCGACCATGCCGGTCTGGACAAGCGCCGCCGGGTGCAGGTTCGAGATCGTCTTGCTGTTGATCTGGTCCAGCGGCGAGTAGCGCTGGTTGCTATAGCTGCGCCCGTGCAGCAGCCAGTCGGCCGCGTTGCCCTTGGCGTCGGCCATCATCTGGTCATCGACGGCGACCTTGGCCGCGTCCGGCACCGGGGATGTCTGCGACAGGGTGGTGTCGTGACTGCCGCTTATCTCGTTGTTGTTCTGCTGCGCCAGCGCCGGCGCCGCGGCAAGACAGACCGAGAGGAGCACGCAGCCCCCAAGACCGCCCTTGGCGGGTCTGGTATATTCCGTGAGTTCCATGATTGGATCCTCCTTACTGGGTGATGTGCTTTTTGGCCCGCGCCCCGTCTGAGACGGATGAGCGGCCCTGCGCCCCTCGTTCTAGTCGCATGGCTGAACCGTTTCCGACGGCAGCGGAAGAAGGTCGATCTTCCCCAGCGTCTGGTCGTTCAGCGCCTTGTCGCCCGGCTTGAACCCGTTGGCGCAAAGAAGATAGGCGAAAATCTCCTGATACTTCTGATGCGGCAGGCTGCCGGGTTGGTTCTTTGGCATGTGCTCGGAAATGAAGCTGAACAGCTGCTGCGCCGACATCTTGCTGAAACTCAGGCTGCTCGAGAATTTCTTGCCCGCCAGCGCGGGGCCTGCCTGCCCCTTGAGGTTGCCGCCATGGCAGACGGCGCAATGCGCCTTGTAGTCGCTCTTGCCCGCGCTGGCCTGATCCTTGGTGAAATAAGGCGCATCGGCAGAAACGGAGGATGCCGACGCCGCGGTGGCCGCCGCCAGAAAAATTCCTGCCATGTTCGACACTTCGATTATTCGATGGAAAAACGGCACTTTTCACTCCTCTTGCGTGCATGGCTCGCCCCAACTTGCAAGGCCCGCGCGGCGCCTTGTTCAATGGGTCAACAGGACAGGCAGCGATCGGTTCCAGTCGCGGCGTGGTTTCGCTGAACGTGCATCACCGCCGTGCAACTGACGCGGCTGGCTCCGGCCCCTGCGGAAGCGCATCGCGGGGCATATCGGCATGTTCTCTCTGCTGGGAAGCGAACGAAGTGGCAATTTCCTGCCGGAAACGGGTGCCGCGCCGGCCGTTGCGGGACGCGCGGACATGTTTTTGCCACGGTCTCGACACCCGACCGCCCAATCCCGAGCTTATCAATGGTCGGCAGGTTCAATCGTTTCCGAGGCAGGGAGAAACCGCCATGAAATCAATCCTGAAACGCTCCGCCAGCGCATTGGCTGTCTGTGCCCTCACGATCACTCCCGTCGCCCTCGGTGGCGTGGTCCTTTCCGCAAACATCGCCATCGCCAACAACGGCAACGGCAATGGCGGCGGCAACGCCGGAGGCAATGGCAACGGCGGCGGAAATGGCAACAGCGGCGGTAGCCACGGAAATTCAGGCAACCACGGAAAAAGCGCCAACGCGCGCGGATCGGCGGACACGACCGCGGGCCAGCGAAATGGCGGCAAGGGCAGGGGGGGGATTCTTGGCCTGTTCTTGAACAACCATTCCCGATCCGCCTCGGCACCGGGTCACGGCAAATCGGGCAAAACCGACAGGCTGACAACCGTATCGAGCTCTCCGGAGCCCGCAGAGCGGCCCGCAAATCACGGTGCTCTGGCATCCGAGCTCAAGGGTCTGAACGCCGCGCATGCCAACCCGACAGCGCTGGCCAATGCCGCCCCCAACAGCCAAGTCGGGCGTATCGCGTCCTACAGGGACGCGGTTCTGGCTGTCGACCAGGCGCCCGAGAAGCTTGCCGCGAAAGAGGACGAAGTTGCCGCGCTGGCGGAAAGCGACGCCTATTCCGATCGCACCACTGACGAGATCGAGGCCGAAATCGCAGCGCTTGATGCCGACGCCACGACAGAGGAAAGGCAGGCACTGGAAGATGAGCTTCAGGCCGCGGAGCAGCGCGATGCGCTCGAAGAAGACATTGCCAATCTTCAACACACCATCGACAACGCCGACACGATAACCTCGGAGGCTCTGCTTGCTGCAAGCAATGGGCGGGAGCTTTCGGACGCGGCGCTGGCCGAGCTGCACCGGCTTCTGGACCTCGATCCGCCGGCGACGGAGGCTGTGACGGACGTCGAAGGGGGGACCACCGATGAAACGCAGGTCGCACAGACGGACTGATCAGGGGCACGGTCCGCGCCGGCCCGGGCGGCCGACGCGAGCCACCTGTCTGAAAGGACAAGTTCCCAAGCTCTGCGTGTCCGAGTAAAAATACCATAAGGAGAGCATATGTGTTTCTAATCGTGCAAAGGTAGATAACAAGTGCAGGCATTGTTGCTGTTTTACGAAGGAATGCGCCCGAAAAATGAGGCGCATCGACAGGATCGGACAAACGCGTCCGACCATATCAAGCAAAGAGAGAGCAGTATGAGCTTTATTGATCGCAATGACCAAGATCCCGGTGGCCGCGGACGCGGCCTGTTGGCAGAGGTGTTGGGCTCGGTCCCCGCGCTTGAACTTCTTGCGCTGATGGGGCTTCTGGCCTTCGTCCTCGTCCACAGCTGACGCAATATCCGGCGCGTCCCGACGGAATTCTCCGTGACCCGGAACCGGGGCGGACGGGTCGCGCCGGTCTCCCCCGAACGCTTCAGTCACTGCGGCATCCGCAAAATGCGGCGGGCCGTGAATTTCGTGATTGAAAGAAACTATAAATCTGGTTATATGGGTACCATGAGTATTTCAAGCCCCACCGCCCGCTCGCTCGCCGCGCTTGGTCATGACGCGCGGCTCGGCATTTTCCGTCTGCTGGTCAAGGCGGGTCACAACGGCCTGACCGTCGGTCAGATCGCTGATCATCTCGCCCTGCCGGCCTCGACCCTGGCGCATCACTTGCGCACCCTCGTCGATGCCGGTCTCGTCGTCCAGGAAAAGACGGGCCGCGAGGTCGTGAACCGTGTCGATTTCACCGAGATGCACAGGGTTCTGGATTTTCTGACATCCGAGTGTTGCTCGGGTGTTGAGTTGGTGGACACGGAAACGGCGGCCTGAAAGCCGTTTTTTTGCGATCCAAAAAAACCATAAAACTGGATATGTAAAAATGACGGCTTTCATTCCTTTGACACGACCGAACGTCTTGCGCCGTATCTGGACCCATCAGCGGGTCTGGTGGAGTTCGTTGATCATTCTTGTCGCGGTCTTGCTCGTTTCTCCGCAGCAGGCCGCCGAAAGCGCCGGTTTCACCGCCGCGTCGCTGATCCATACCGCGCCCTTCCTGCTGCTCTCGATACTGATCGCCGCCTGGGCGGGGGCCACGGGTGCAGACAACCTGATCGCACGAGCCTTCACCGGATCGCCGCTTCTGATGATTGCCCTCGCCGCCCTTGCCGGCGGGCTGTCGCCCTTCTGCTCTTGTGGCGTAATCCCTCTGATTGCAGCTCTGCTGGCAATGGGTGTGCCGCTTTCGGCGGTCATGGCCTTTTGGCTGGCCTCGCCGGTGATGGACCCCTCGATGTTCGTCCTGACGGCCGGCGTGCTGGGCACCGGGTTCGCCGTCGCCAAGACGATTTCGGCCGTCGGCCTCGGGATCATCGGCGGACTGGTCGTCCATTTGCTTTTCCGCGGCGGCGCGCTCACCGACCCGCTCAGGGACGGCATCGGCACTGGCGGGTGTGGAGGATCGAAGATCCGGGCGCCGGGACCCGTCGTCTGGAGGTTCTGGAACGACGGGGGGCGTCGCATGCAGTTCGGCCGCGAGGCAATCGGCACGGCGCTGTTCCTCACGAAATGGCTCGTCCTCGCTTTCCTTCTTGAAAGCCTGATGCTGGCATTCGTGCCGGCCGAACGCATCACCGCGATTCTCGGTGGTACCGGAATTGGGCCGATCGCGCTTGCCACCGTGGTCGGCGTACCTGCCTATCTGAACGGCTATGCGGCGCTGCCGCTGGTGGGCGGCCTGATGACGCAGGGCATGGCGCCAGGGGCGGCGCTGTCCTTTCTCGTGGCCGGCGGCGTGACGTCGCTGCCGGCCGCCATCGCGGTCTGGGCCCTTGTGAAGCCGCGGGTCTTCTCGCTCTACATTTTCCTTTCACTGGTCGGGGCGCTGCTCTGCGGCCTCCTCTACCAGGTCTGGGTGTCTGCGTGATGCTGGTCGTGTTGTCCGCGCCCGAAGCCGCTTGGCGTGGACCGCGGGTGTCCTGCCTGTAGGTCGGAACGCCGGAAAACCGCCGATGTTATCGGATAGCAGTCGCCTGATATTGGTTTCCCCAAGGGAGACGCGCAGATTGCCCGAGAAATGCGCACAGCTTGATAAGGAGCCCCGCCATGACCATCGCCCTGAAATCACCCGCCCGGCAAGCCGCCGCCGCCATCATCTCCGTGTCCCTCGCCCTGGGCGTTGCCGCCAGCCCCGCCGAGGCCAGGAACAACGATATTCTGAAGGGCGCGGTGCTCGGGCTGGCCTCGGGACTGGTGATCTACAAGATCCGCGAGAACCAGCAGAAGCGGCAGGCGCAGATCCGACAGAGCCAGGCGACCTACTATGCGCCCCAGAAAGCGGATACCAGCTACCGCGCGTCCACCAAGACACCGGACGCGGCGCAATACGACAGCTACTCCGCACCGAAACCCGCTGCTTCGACCTCTCCGCTGAGCAAGGCGTTCCGCTCCCAGGGGGAGACGCTTCGCGTTGCGATCCAGGCCGCGCTCACGCGGGATGGATACTATGACAAGAGCATTGACGGCCTCTGGGGCCCTGGCACGGAAAACGCGGTCTATGCCTATGCGTTGGAGAACGACAGGCTTTACCTGACCACCACCGAGCAGCAGTCGAACGAGCTTTTCGCGGAAATCCTGAAATAGGAGCCTTTCAGTGGATGCGGGCAACAGTGTGCTGCCTCGCTCCCGCCTGCCGCGGCGCCGACCGTTAGCTGCGGGTTGGCGTCTGGCGCGAAGGCCCATTTTGCCCTCCATTGTGCAAGAACAAGGCGAATTGGCGGACGTCGACCCTGGGGATCTGAATGGTCGGATCATGCGAGCGGGGCCTTGATAGGAGTCAATGGGATTGACGTGGTGCCGCACAAGGCGGAATTTTCTTTCGGGACGGCAAAATCGGACTTCGGCCCGCTTTATCCCGGCATTCGCATAATGGAGTCGCACATCAGCCGGTGCGCCGTGAAACCGCCGACATCAAACCGCTTGCCAGGCGGAATCCCACGCAGAAACAAGCTTGTGCAGAAACCTGGCGAAGCGCGGGCGCCTTGAGCCAGGCGGTCGTGACGGCCGCGGACGCTGCGAAGCACCTGCTGCATATCCGGAATCAAGCAGTTTTTGGGCAGATCGCCGGAACCTTCCGCGCGCCGAATCCGAGGCAAATCAACTTGCAAGCGTGTGAGCCAGATCGAAGATCCGGCGCCGCTGTTCTTGTGGAATGTTTTGAAGGGAGCGGATGAAGGCCGTTGCTTCCCTGTCGTCCATCGCTCGATTGCAATTTCCGCCGTCGGGTTCGGCTGCCGCCTCTCCCGCTTCGATGCCCTCGAAAAAGCATGATACCGGCACGTTCAGCGCTTGCGCGCACATGAACAAACGCGATGCACTTATACGATTTTGCCCCGATTCGTATTTCTGAACCTGCTGGAAGCGCACCCCGAGCTTCTCGGCCAGTTCGCTTTGCGTGAGCCCGGCAAGCCAGCGTTTGTGGCGGATCCGCTTTCCTACATGGATATCGACGTCGTGAGCCAATTGCCTTCTCCTTAAATTCGGCACGGTTAAAATACCTATGCGTGTGCGGAAGGTGTGGGCGATCCAGAGTGTTCCGCAACCTGCCTATTTAGACAGGTGTCTCAAAAAGTTGTTTGTAAACAGTGTGAAAATTCAAGCGAACGAGGTTCGTTACCATTTTTTCAGGGAATGGATTGTGAAACATTTTTGAAGAATCTGTCTGATTGCTGAAAATTTGAGAACAGATACGATTCCCGCAAAGGCTGCACGGATGTCTGTGTTATGTTTCCCCGTCTGGTGATTGCACGGGCCGGTCTCGTCCACTGGCAGCGTTGGAAGCGCGTTTGGCGCCCGATCGGTGTGGTGCAGCAGACATGATACCGGCCCGTAGTACGTGACAGACCGCGTTCAGTTGAAACGGCTGAAGACGACGGAGAGAAAGAGCGTCTCTGATCGCTGCTACTTTAGCGGAGAAAAACCGGCCGGTGTGAGGAACACGCTTTCCTGGAACTCCAGGTAGGGAAGAACTTTCGGCACGAAGGCCTGCCATTCGGGATCGGCACCCAGCTTTGCGCGCTGTTCGGTGCGATGGGCAAAGCTGTCATACCCCCAAAGAAAGACGATGGAGTTGAGGGCGCCGCTCTCCGTTGTCCAGCATCCGATCAACTTTGCATATCTTGTGATAACGCCGAGGCCCTCCGCCTCGTAGAGTTTCAGAAATTCTGGCGCCTTGCCGGCGGAGACACGGTAGGTTCGCTTCTCGAAGATCATGTGGACCTCTGATGTTGGAGTGACATTTTTTGGTGGTGATCGCGAATACACTTCGGAGCGTAGTTGCACCGCGCGTATGCGGCAACATATAAGTATTCACATGACGACATAATATATCACATCTTTCATTCACTCAACGTTTGGTATCTATTAGGTGGAGCCGGCCCGGCGTCCAATGGCAGGCGGACCTTGCGAGGAGCGAACCGATGAAAGCGAAATCCGCTGCGCTTCGAGGAAAGAAGCGTGTCGCCGCCGGAGTGGCGGATGCCGGAGGTGGCGTCGGGACGCGCATGCCTCACGCCGAGCGCAAAGCCCAGATCCTCGAGACGGCGTCGGAATTTTTTGCTGACTACGGCCTCACCGCCCAGACACGGCGACTTGCGGAAGAGTGCGGAGTGTCGCAGCGCCTTCTATATCGGTTCTTTCCTACCAAGGAGGATCTCCTTTCAGAGGTTTATAGGAAAGAGATTCTAGGTGCGTTCAAGGCCGTGTGGTTCGCCGAGTTGCAGGACCGCTCGAAATCGGTCGAGGAACGGCTAGTCGATTTCTATGAAGATTATGTCCAACACACGTTGACGCGCAAGTGGTTGAGATTGTTCATGTATGCGTCGCTCTCCGAGTCCTCCATGGCGCCGGACTACATCTCCACGATCATCACGCAGCTGCTTGAGGTGATCATGGGAGAGACGGCGCATGAGCGCGGTATCGAGTTGCCGGAGGACAAAGCTGCCATTCACGAGATGGCCTGGACCTTGCACGGGGCGATCTCGCACTACGCGATCCGCCGTCATTTGTACCATGCGAGCCGAGTGCTCCCCGAGGATCAGGTCGTGGCGATGCATGTCCGAATGTTTCTTGCCGGTTTCGACACCATGCTGGTGCACTACGGCACGCGCGACATCTAGGCTGCCGCCAAAACGCGGTCCCGCCGCGTTCCGGGATTCAAAATCGCCGTTCGAATAGGCTATTGCTTGCGTCAATGTGTGACCGGTAGGCATTTTCGCGCATTTTTGCGAACATGTAAGTCGTCAATTGACGACAAAAAGAATCATCGCTACCGTTGAATCGTCAGCGTCCATGACAAAGCGGCCGGGAGATCCGCGACAGCGCCGTGGGCAACGATTTGGATGCGAGAGCCCGAGCGACCGCGAAACGCGAGCGCCGGATCGACCAACAGAGAGGAATTGAAGATGTCAGGACACAAGAAGATACATCTCGGAAGGCGTGACTTCCTGAGGACTTCCGCCGCGGCGGGCGCGTTGTCCCTTGCGGCACCCGCACGCTTTGCGCTCGCGCAAGGGGCTCCGATCAACATGCAGACATGGTCTGCCGCGGTCGACACGGTTCAGAGTCACCTGAACGCCTTCGAGAAAGAAACCGGGCTGTCGGTAAATTACGGCAATTCGCCCTGGGCGCAGTATCGCGAGGGGATGGTTGCCAAGTTCGTCGGCGGGGCGCCGCTGGACATGATGTGGGTGTCGGACTCGTGGTTGCCGGAATGGGCGGAGGCGGGTTGGATTTCGCCGGTGGACGATTTCGACTTCCTGATGAAATACAACGACGAGGCCGAGGATTTCTGCACGAATTCCATGACCTATGACGGACGTCAGTACGGCCTGACCTACTACACCGACTTCATGGCCTTTCTCTATGACGAGCAGAAACTGAAAGAGGCCGGCTTCGACGCCCCCCCGGAGACATGGGAGGAGGTCGTGCACCAGTCTCTGGTGATGAAGGAAAAGGGAATCTCGGATTACCCGATGATGCTGGCGATGGCGCAGGAAAGCTGGCTTATCGAGTTCATGTCTTCGCTGGTCTTTTCGCATGGCGGTCGGTTCACCGACGAAAACGGCGCTTCGCTGATGCAGGACAGGGATGCCGGAGCAGTCGAGGCGCTGCAATGGGTCGTGGACGCGGTGAACAAGCACGGGATCGTCTCGCCGGCTTGCGTCGAAACCGGCGAACTTTCCGGCCTCAAGGCATTCGCCTCGGGCAACCATGCCTTTGCGATGGTCGCGAAATACCGGCTGCGCATGCTCAACGATCCGGAGCAGTCGCAGATCGCCGGCCGCGTCAAGCAGGCGATGATGCCCAAGGGGCCGACCGGCGAGCATGCAACGGTGGGTTGGATGCGCTTCCACGGCATGGCGACCCAGGCGGCACAGGACAAGCAACGTGCCGAGAACGCCGCGCGCCTGATCGAATGGTTCGGCGGCAAGGCCGATGGCGAGTACAAGTTCCAGAAACTGCTGTTCCTCGACATCGGAGCGGGATTCGGCGTCAAGCCGCTGTTCGACGACCCCGAGGTGCAGGCCGCCTATGATGCCTACGGCAATGTGGACATCATCAAGGCGCAGCAGGCACTGGCCAAGAAGAAGGACGTGGTGACCCCGTGGTTCGGCGAATGGAACGAGACCAACGGCGCGGCCTGGCAGTCCGCCATTCTCGGCAATGCGGATGTCGCTTCGGCGCTCACCAAGTCGGCCGAGAAATGGGATGAACTCAAGGCGAGCTACTGACGCCCTGAACTTCCGGCGCGGCGGTTCTGCCGCGCCGCCAGATCACGAATTGCCTTTGCTGGGCCGAAAAACGGGGATCAGTCCTTGTCAGATATTGCGATCTATTCCGGCCGCCGGCGAAGCCTGTGGAATCGTTTCGGATACGAGGAACGCAGCGCGGTGTTGTTTATCGCGCCCGTGATGGCCGTCCTGATGGCCGTCGCGGTCTTTCCGATCCTTTACTCGTTTTATCTGAGCTTCTTCCGTATAAAGCTGACCCGCCCGAACCGGACGCCTTTCGTCTGGTTCGAGAACTATACCGATCTTCTTGGGAACGATCTGTTCTGGACATCGGTTTATCGAACGGTCGTGTTTTCGGTGGTATCGGTCACGGCAATTGCGGTGATTGCCCTTCTGGTGTCGCTGCTTCTGAACCAGGACTTCCGCGGACGCCGGGTGCTCAGCACGATCCTTCTGGTGCCGTGGGCAATTCCCTACGTGGCCAACGCCCTGATGTGGAAATGGATCTATGACTCCGGCTACGGCGCGCTGAACGGTCTGCTCTACCAGCTGGATTTCATCGACAAATACATGATCTGGCTTGGGGATCAGGACAAGACATTGCTGTTGATCGCCAATGCCTTCGTGTGGAAGGAAGTGCCGCTTGCGACGATCCTGCTGCTGGTGACCCTGAAATCTATTCCGGCAGACCTATATCAGGCAGCCCGGGTCGACGGGGCCTCCGTCTGGCAGCGGTTCGTGCATGTCACGCTGCCGTCGATGAAACCCGGCTTCATGCTGGTGATGATCTACGAGACGATGATGGCGATCCGCCATTTCGACCTGTTCTTCATCCTCACCGAAGGCGGGCCCGGCGATGCGTCGCATGTTCTTTCCTGGCACATCTATGTCGAGACGTTCCGGAACCTGTCGTTCGGAAGCGGCGCGGCGATGTCCTACGTGCTGGCGCTGGTGACGTTCGCTTTGTCGTATCTCTTCATCCGGACACTGGGACGGAAGGTCTGATCATGCCCGAAAACGCCACCTCCGCTTTGCACGACGCCAGTATCGGCATCGATTATCGGCGCCGTCAGAATCTTTCCCGTCTCGGGCAGAAGCTGGTGATCCTGATCAGCGCCATCGTCCTGACCTTCTATGTTCTGGCGCCGGTCTCCTGGCTTGTCTCTTCGGCGTTCCAGACCGAGGCCGAGATCGTATCGGTTCCGCCGCACTGGATTCCTGACAAGCCTACGCTTCGCAATTTCAACGCGATCTTCGGGGCGTCTGACGAGGAGGAAATTACCTACGAAACGCGCAGCGGAGTCGATCCGGCGGCGGGAGGGTTCATTCCCTCCACGGCGAAGACCCTGCCGAAGGCGATGTGGAACAGCGTTCTTGTTGCCACGCTTGTGGTGGTCCTGAACCTCCTTGTCGGTGTGCCGGCGGCCTATGCCATGGCGAAAATCCGTTATTGGGGGCGGAACGCTTCGGTATATTTCATCCTTATCACGCGGGTGATCCCGGATATTGCGCTGGTCGTCCCGTTCTTCCTGGTGATCCGCAAACTGGGGCTGCTCGACACGATCGGCTCGTTGGTCATTACCTATCTGGCGGTGACTGTGCCTTTCACCGTGTTCATCTTGATGCAGTATTTCGAGGGACTTCCGGATGAACTGGACAAGGCCGCGCGCGTCGACGGCTGTTCGCGCTTTCAGGCACTGGTCCGCGTCTTCCTGCCGCTGTCCATGCCGTCCCTGGTCGCGGTCGTGCTGTTCACCTTCCTGACCAGCTGGAACGAATTCCTTCTGGCGCTGATGTTCACCCAGACCTCGGCCTCGCAGACTCTGCCGATCCTGTTGGCGGCGTTCACGTCGGATTTCACGGTCAGTTTCTCGTTCCTGAACGCGGCCGGCGTGCTGGCGATCGTGCCGCCGGTCATCGTCGCGATAATCTTCGAGCGATACATCGTCTCCGGCCTGACTGCCGGCGCCGTCAAAGGCTAACAGAGGAGAAACCCCTTGGCCCGAATACGTTTTGAGAACGTCAACAAGAAATACGCGAACGGGTTTCACGCGGTGAAGGACCTGAACCTGGACATCCTGGACAAGGAGTTCGTCGTTCTGCTCGGTCCATCCGGTTGCGGAAAGTCCACGACCCTGAACATGATCGCCGGCCTGGAGGAGATCAGCGACGGTGCGTTGATGTTCGACGACCAGATGGTGAACTACATGCCGCCGCACAGGCGAGACGTGGCGATGGTGTTCCAATCCTACGCGCTCTATCCGCACAAGACCGTATTCGACAACATCGCTTTCGGCCTGCAGATGCGAAAAGAGCCGAAAGAGGAAATCGAAAACCGCGTTCGCAATGCGGCCAGACGCCTGGAGATCGAACATATGCTGGACAGGAGGCCGGGCCAGCTTTCGGGCGGGCAACGCCAGCGCGTTGCCCTGGGCCGCGCCATGGTGCGTGACCCGGCGGTGTTTTTGATGGACGAACCCCTGTCCAACCTGGACGCCGCCCTGCGGATTTCCATGCGCGCCGAGATCAAGGAACTGCATCAGGCGATGCAAACGACCTTTGTCTATGTCACTCATGATCAGGCCGAGGCTTTGACACTGGCCGACCGCATCGTGGTCATGCGCGACGGCGTCGTTCAGCAGGTCGGGACGCCCGACGAAATCTATGAACACCCCGCCAATACCTTCGTCGCGTCGTTCCTGGGCAGCCCTCCGATCAACTACATTGATGGCGAAATCGATGTCGCCGGCGACGGTGCGACGTTTTTCCGCCATCAGTCGGTAACCCTTCAACTGCCCGAGCGGCTCTCTCGCAGGCTGAGCTCGGCCGACGGCCGCCGTGTTCGGTTGGGGATACGTGCCGAGGATGTCGACGAGAAACAGCAAGGCGTCGAGGGCCAGGTCATTCGCGGCAGGGTCCACTCTGTTCTTCCGGTGGGCTCGGACCAGTTTCTCGGCCTGGAATTCGGCGGCGACGAACTGTATTTCCGGGTCGGCAAGGATCTGCGTCACAAGACCGGAGAGAGCGTTGCGCTGGCTGTCGACGTGAACCGGCTTCACATCTTTGACGAGGCGACCGGCGTGTCGCTCGTCGCATGAATAGACGCAGCAGCCGATGAAGCCCGCGCCGTTTTCATATCATCGCCCCGCTTCGGTCGACGAGGCGCTTCGCCTGCTCGGCGATCATGGGTCCGAGGCCAAGCCACTTGCCGGGGGGCAGAGCCTTGGCCCGATGCTGAACATGCGACTTGCGCGGCCGGCCCATCTTGTGGACCTCAATGACCTTCTGGAACTGGACTATCTCCGGCGGGACGGTGACATGCTCGAGATCGGGGCCATGACCCGGCATCACCGCCTGGCCAATGCAGCGGAGGTTCGCGCGGCGGTGCCGCTTCTTGCGGATGCGGCGGCCACGATCGGTCATTACGCGATCCGGCAGCGCGGGACCCTGGCGGGCAGCCTGGTGCATGCGGACCCGGCTGCGCAGCTTCCGCTGGTCGCGATCGCCCTGGGCGCCGAGGTGGTGATAAAGTCCCGCAGCGGGCAGCGGGTGGTGGCGGCCGACCGATTCCTTCAATCAATCATGACCGTGGATCTGACCGATGGCGAATTGGTGACGGCGATCCGGTTTCCGGTGTTGGCCGACGGGGTGGGCTGGGGCTTTGAATTGTTCAGCCGCCGCCGGGGGGATTTTGCCATCGCAAACGTCGCGGTCACGCTGAAACTGGACCTGACCGGAGCCATCGCCGCGTTGCGGGTGGCCGTCGGCGGGGCAGGGGCCGTGCCACTGCGTTTGACCGGGATCGAGCGAACCTCCGTTGGTGAGTTTCCCGATCCTGCGTGGTTCGCCACTCTGCCGCGGGAAATCGCGCAAGCCGTCGCGCCCGAGGACGATCCCTTGGTGCCGGCGGAGTTTCGGGAGGAATTGATCGAAAACCTTGCCGGGCGCGCGCTGAAAATGGCGCACGCCCGCGCGGAGGCGGCGTGATGGAAAACGACGGGAAGGTGAGTGCAAGCCTGTATGTCAATGGTGAGACCCGCGATGTTCGGATCCGCCCGCAGCGACTTTTGTCCGACGTCCTGCGCGAGGATCTGCGTCTGACCGGCACGCATGTCGGATGCGAGCATGGTGTTTGCGGTGCCTGCACTGTCCTGATCGACGGTGCGCCGGCGCGATCCTGCCTGACCTTCGCGGTGCAGATGGAAGGGCATGAGATCACGACGGTCGAGGCCGTGGCCCGTGACGGCGAACTTGGACCGCTTCAGCAGGCGCTTCACGAGGAGCATGGCTTGCAATGCGGGTTCTGCACGCCCGGCATCATCATGACTTTCGAGGCCTATCTGAAAGAGAACCCGGAGCCCAGCGAGGCCGAGATACGCGATGTGCTGTCGGGCAATCTGTGCCGCTGCACGGGTTACCAGAACATTGTTGCCGCGATCGCGAAAGCCGCTGCGGCCCTGCGCGAAAAAGGTGCGGAATGACTCGGGAAGAGGACTTCACCCATATCGGCAAGGCATTGCCCCGCAAGGAGGATCGGCGCCTTCTCACGGGGCACGGACGCTATCTTGACGATGTCGTCCTTCCCGGCGCACTCCATGTTTGTTTCGTTCGCTCACCGCATGCCCACGCCCGGATCGTGTCGATCGACGCCGACGCGGCCCGGGACATGCCCGGCGTCGTCGGCGTCTTTGCCGGGCGTGACCTTGCCGAGTGGACAACCAGCCTGCGCCTGGCACCGCCGATTGAGGGGTTGCAGCCTGTCGAGATGACCACGCTTCCGATCTACAAGGTCCGCTTTCACGGCGACCCGGTCGCCTGTGTCGTGGCCGAGGACCGCTATGCCGCCGAGGACGCGGCCGAAGCCGTGTCGGTCGAATATGAGGTCCTGGAAAGCGTGGTGGACACTGACGCTGCCCTTGCCGACGGCGCGCCATTGGTGGACGAGGCGCTGCCCTCCAACCTCGCGTCCCATCAGACCTTCGATCATGGAAACGTCGCGGCGCGGCGCTCCGACGCGCACGCGGTCGTCGAGGCGAAGTTCAACCTGCACCGGCACACGCATGTGCCGCTCGAAACGCGCGGGTGCGCGGCGGACTGGGATTCGGGCCGAGGCCATCTGACGATGCATATCGGCACTCAGGTGCCGCATCCGCTGCGAAGTCAGCTGGCCGGCCGGCTGCGTCTAGCGGAAAATCAGGTCACCGTCATCAGTCCCGATGTCGGCGGCGGGTTCGGGCAGAAGATCGCGCTCTATCGCGAAGAACTGACGGTCGCCGCGCTATCGCGTCACCTGGACAGGCCCGTGCGCTGGCGCGAGGACCGGCTGGAAAACCTGACGGCGGCCAGTCACGCGCGCGAGTATCATTGCCGGACACGCACCTCGGTCGCCCGCGATGGACGCATCCTCGGGCTGGAGCTTGAGTTGACCGAGGACTTCGGCGCCTATTGCTTCTATCCGGCGAACTACATGGCGCGGGTTGTGGCGATGATCCTGACCGGACCGTATCGCATCAGCGACTATGCGTTCGACGTCAAGGTCGTTCTTACCAACAAGTGCGGCAACGGCCCTATGCGTGCGCCGATGGCGGTTACGAGTTGGATCATGGACGGCACGATCGAGGAGATCGCACGGCAACTCGGCCTCGATCCGCTGGACGTGCGCAGGACAAATGCACTCACGCAGGATGATCTGCCCTACACGATGGCGACCGGGGAAGTGCTCGAGGACGTAACGCCACTCGAAACCCTTGAGGCGGCGGCGGACAAGGTCGATGTCGCGGCGTTCCGCAAGCGTCAGGCCGAGGCGCGAAAACAGGGACGCTTTCTGGGCCTCGGATTCTGCAGCGTGGTCGAGTCCACGACCTATGGCTCCGCCTTTTACAAGGCGGCGGGGATTCCCGGCTCGGGGCACGAAGCCGCCTGGGTCCGGATCGAGCCGAGCGGCGCGGTGAACGCCTCGGTGGGGCTGATGGGGACAGGCCAGGGCTACGAAACGCCATTGGCGCAGGCGGTTGCCGAAGGTCTGGGCGTCGCCCCGGATCTGGTGAACGTCCAGATGGGCCACACCGATATCGCGCCCTACGGCATGGGAAGCCGCGGAGGGCGCGGCGCCACCGCGGGCGGCGGCACCCTCTATCTCTGCGCTCGGAAGGCGCAGGAACGGGTGCTGGCGATCGCGGCGGACATGCTGAACCTGAACGAGCCGGCGAACCTCCGGCTGCATGACGGTCAGGTGGAACGGATGCTGGAAGGACGCTGGCAGGGCACTGGGGTGGCGCTCGCCGATGTTGCGAAACGCGCCTATCTCGACCCGACCGGATTGCCCGAGGGCATTTCGCCGGGACTCGACGTTTCTCTGACCTATGACCCGCCGCCCATGACCTATTCCAACGCCACGCATGCCTGCGAGGTCGAGGTTGACATCGCCACCGGGCGGGTGTGCATCGACCGTTATGTGGTGACCGAGGATTGCGGCACGGTTCTGAACCCGGTCGTTGTACGCGGACAGCAGCAGGGGGCCGTGGCCATGGGGCTGAGCGGCGCCCTGTTCGAACGGGTGATCTATGATGAGAGCGGACAGAACCTGACCGCGACGCTTGCTGATTACCTTGTCGCCACGGCCTGTGAACTACCGAATTTCGAAATCTTTCCGATGAACACGCCGAACCGCAAGACGCCCGCGGGCATCAAGGGCATGTCGGAAGGGGGCGTCATGGGGGCGATCGGCGTGATCGCGATTGCCGTCAGTGATGCGCTGTCGCCGTTCGGCGTCGTGGTAGAGCAACAACCGATCAGCCCGCAATCGCTTCGTGCCGCGTTGCGCGGGAAAAGTCCGAAAATCACCTGAAGGAAATGGAAAAAATGACTGGCGAGGCAAATATGACGAAGGTTGGGTTCATCGGCCTCGGGATCATGGGCCAAAGCATGGCCGGCCACATCCTGGATGCCGGGTATGAGCTTCATGTCTACAACCGGACCCGCGCGAAGGCAGACGCGCTTGTCGAGAGCGGTGCCATTGCAGAGGATACGCCCGGCGACGTCGCTGCCACTTGTGACGTCGTGATCTCCATCGTCGGTTATCCGGCGGATGTGGAAGCGGTCTATCTTGGTGAGGATGGCCTTGTCGCACGCGCCCGGAAGGGCGCCATCCTGGTGGATATGACCACCTCCAGCCCCGAGCTTGCGCACCGGATCGCCGTTCAGGCCGCCGAAAAGGATGTTTCGGTCCTTGATGCTCCCGTTTCAGGCGGAGATGTGGGCGCACGCGAAGGCAGGCTCGCGATAATGGTCGGCGGCGAGGAAGCGGCCTTCGAGGCCGTGAAGCCGATCCTCGCGACGATGGGCGGCACCATCGCACTGATGGGTGGGGCCGGGGCCGGACAGCACACCAAAATGGCAAACCAGATTGCCATTGCTTCGACGATGATAGCGGTTTGCGAAAGCCTTGCCTATGCCGAGGCGGCGGGAATAGACCCCGGTCGCGTTCTCGATGTGGTCGGAACCGGTGCGGCATCGAGCTTTCTGCTGAATGGCCTCGGGCCGAAGATCGTGGCGCGCGACTATGCTCCCGGCTTCTTCGTGCATCATTTCGTCAAGGACATGTCCATTGCGTTGGCCGAGGCGGAACGCATGAAACTGGACCTTCCTGGTCTCGCGCTTGCGCGGCAGCTTTACCAGCGGTTGGTGAGGGCCGGCTTCGGCGAGGAAGGCACCCAGGCGCTTTACCGCGTGTATAGCGGCCTGACATCCGGAGGAAATGCGGGCTGATGCGTTTCGAGGGCGAATACAGTATCCCCGCCGCGCCCGAAAAGGTTTGGGAAGGGCTGAACGATCCGGAAGTACTGCGCCGGTCTATCCCGGGTTGCACCGCCATGGAGCGCACCGGCGAATCCGAGTTCACGGCGACGGTCACGGCCAAGGTCGGCCCGGTCTCGGCGACCTTCAAGGGCAAGGTGGAGATTGCCGACATGAACCCGCCGGTTTCCTATACGCTTCGCGGGCGTGGCCAAGGCGGTCCGGCCGGGTTCGCAAAGGGGGAGGCCCGGATATCGCTGGCCGAGGAAGCGGATGGAACGCGCCTGTCCTACACGGCGGATGTCGATGTCGGCGGCAAGCTTGCGAGCGTGGGCGGTCGCCTGATCCAGGGTGTTGCGCGCAAGAACGCGGATGATTTCTTTGCCCGCTTTTCCCGGGTCGTGACAGGCGTGGCGCCCGAGGACAACACGGCCGAGGCCGCCGGCATGGCGCAACCTGCCGCATCCTCTGCCCACGCCGCGGCGGCCGGGCATATTCCCCTTGTCGACCGGGTGGCCTGGCTGATCGTCGGCTTCGCCCTCGGTATCGGCGCAACTTTTCTGTTCGGGTGACCCTCATGCACATCGCAGATCAAATACTGGCCATGAAACCACTGCTCACGGAATGGCGGCACGATCTGCATGCGCATCCCGAAACGGCCTTCCAGGAACATAGAACCGCAGCCTTCATTGCAAGTGAACTGCGCGAGATGGGTCTTGAGGTCCATGAGGGGATCGGGGGGACCGGTGTCGTCGGTATCCTGCGCAATGGCGAGGGCCGGTCGGTCGGCCTGCGCGCGGATATCGACGCACTGGATATCGAAGAGGACACGGGGTTGCCCTATGCTTCGACCGTTGCGGGCAAGATGCATGCCTGCGGGCATGACGGCCACACGGTCATGCTGCTGGGGGCGGCCCGTCACATGGCGGCGAACCCGCCCGGGTCCGGTACGGTCGTCTTCATCTTCCAGCCCGCCGAAGAGAACGAGGGCGGCGCGCGCGTCATGATCGAGGACGGGCTTTTCGATCGTTTTCCCGTCGATCAGGTTTTCGCCCTGCACAACTGGCCCGGACTTGCCGAGGGGCGGTTCGCGGTGCACGACGGCCCGGTAATGGCGGCGTTCGACACATTCGAACTGCGCCTGATCGGCCGCGGCGGCCACGGCGCGATGCCGCATCAGACGATCGATCCGATTACCGTGGCAGCGCAGGTTCAGATGGCTTGGCAGAACATCGTCAGCCGGGTCGTGGACCCGACCGACCCGGCGGTTATCAGCATCACCCAGGTGCATGGCGGTGACGCGCTCAACGTCATCCCGGAACGGATCGTCCTGCGCGGGACGACCAGATCCTTCCGCCCGGAAACGCGTGACCTGCTGGAGGCCGAGATGACACACCGCGCGCGGCATGTGGCCGAGGCGTATCACGCGACGGCCGAGTTCGACTATCAGCGCCGTTACCCGGCCACCATCAACAGTCCCGCATCGACCGGCGTCGCGCGGGCGGCGGCAGAGGCGGTCGCCGGCGACCAGGAACTCATGACCGGACTTGCGCCCAGCATGGCAGCCGAGGACTTCGCCTTCATGCTCCAGACAGTTCCGGGTGCCTATATCTGGTTGGGAAACGGGGATGCCGGCGCTGGCCGCAACCTCCACAGCCCGCATTACCGGTTCAACGACGGCATCTTGCCGATCGGTGTCCAGTACTTCACCGAGGTGACGGTGCGGGCGTTGCGCGGAGAAAACGTCTGACGGCCTGCCGCAAGATCCGGGAAATTTGCCTGCTGGTCGTCCATATACGATGGTACGACGCTCGGATGGAAAGCAAAGCGACGGCGCCGGATCCTTAGCTCACGGAGTTGCTGCACGTTAAAGCGGGCCTTATTCCAACGCGCTGCGATGGTCCGCCGGGTGTATGATCTCTTTCCGGTCGAAGATTAGCAGACCGCAAATCAGAGCTGTATCTCTGTCCGAATTCCCGGCGGTCGCTCGGTCGGCATCGTTTCACCGTGCCTTGCCATCTATTTCGCTGCCGATCAATGCGGTCAGCCAGATCGCGACGCTGGCCGTCCGCATTCCTGCCGGGGATCCCGGCAGTTGCTCTCGGAACCCGAGTGTTCGCGGATGCAGACAAGTCGCGCCGAAAAGGGAGCCCCGCTATCTGGAAAAGAAGATGATGGTCATCCCCGCGCCCACCGCGACGATACCCCATCGCAGAAGATCGGTTCGCGCAACGCGGCGCGCAAGTGACGCGCCTGCATAGCCACCAAGCAGCGTCGCAACCGCCATGATTGCGGCGGCCTTCCAGGCGATCAGTCCGGCCAACGCGAATGTCACCGCGGAAATCATTGAGAGAAGTGCGGCAATCAGAGTCTTGAGCCCGTTCATGCCGTTCAGATTCACGTACCCCAGAAGCCCGAACGTGGCGAGCAATAGAAAACCGAGGCCGCCGTTGAAATAGCCGCCATAGACGGAAACGGCAAACAGCGCAGCGGCTGACGTCGCGGGGCCCGCCGGTCCGACGCCGCGCGCCCTCAGGCCCCGAAGGAGGTTCGGCCCGAAAGCGAAGAGGAGCGTCGCCGCAAGCAGAAGCCATGGAACGATCCCGCTGAAGACATTGGAAGGTGTCACCAGAAGCAGAGCCGCGCCGACAACGCTGCCGAGTGCAGAGGATGTCAGCACACCGCGCATCCCGAGCGTGCCTTCAGCGGAGACGTCGTGGCGAAAACCGTAGGCGCTGCCGAGATAGCCGGGCAGGGCAGCCAGCGTCGCCGTGGCGTTCGCCGCCACGGGCGGGACGCCGAGATAGACGAGTGTCGGGAAGGTCAGAAACGTACCGCCACCGGCCACGGCATTGAGGCATCCCGCCAGAAAGCCGGCGCCGAACAGAAGGAGGAGGGAGAACATTGCGTCGGACCTTCGCTGGACAGAAGGACACTCAATACCCCGAAACTGCGGATCTGCAAATCGGTCCGCTCAATCCATTCAGGATTGTCCGGCGACGAACAAAAAGCGCATCCCATTCAGGATGTGGCGGTGTGTGCGGACCAAAGCCGCGCCATGAAAAAAAGACCTGCAGACGTTTCCGGCCGCGCGTCGGATGAATGTTGTCTTGTGCCGAGTCGTCACCGATGAACGGGTGTCCGGGAACATGCACCGGGACATTCGACGATCGGAGGCGCACCGCACCGCAGAGGGTAATTCATCGTGTGCGACGTCTGGCATGACAAAGGAGCATCGCCCGATCTGTCGAGCGGTGCTCCGTTCGTTTCCGCCTTCAATCCCTGTGACTCGGAGGCCCGGGCCGACCAGGATTCGAGAGTCCCGGCCGGCCTCTTCAGGCTGCCGCGTTTTCGCGCGGCGGCTCTTTGGCGCCGGTCATGAAGGCCACGGCATCGGACATGCTGTATTCACTCGGATCGACCACGCAGAGCCGGCGGCCCAGGCGGTGGACATGGATGCGGTCGGCCACCTCGAAAACATGCGGCATGTTGTGGCTTATCAGCACGATCGGGATCCCGCGCGAGCGGACGTCCTGGATCAGTTCCAGCACGCGGCGGGATTCCTTGACGCCCAGTGCCGCTGTGGGCTCGTCCATGATGATGACCTGCGATCCGAAGGCCGCCGCACGCGCCACAGCTACGCCCTGGCGTTGACCGCCTGAAAGCGTTTCGACCGCCTGGTTGATGTTCTGGATCGTCATCAGCCCGAGTTCGGAGAGTTTCTCACGCGCCGTCTGTTCCATTTTGGCATGGTCGAGCATCCGCAGCGTCCTGCCCAGAAAGCCCTGCTTTCGGATTTCGCGGCCGACGAACATGTTGTCCACGATCGACAGGGCGGGAGACAGGGCGAGCGTCTGATAGACCGTCTCGATCCCCGCTTCACGTGCGTGCAGCGGAGAGCTGAACTGCACCGTTTTGCCATTGAGTTCGATCTCGCCCGCGTCCACGGATATCGCGCCCGAGAGCGCCTTGATGAGCGAGGACTTGCCCGCCCCGTTATCGCCGATGACGGCCAGCACCTCGCCCGGATAGAGGTCGAAATCGCACCGGTCGAGGGCGGTCACGCGGCCGTAATTCTTCACCAGGCCGCGTGCCTTGAGGATGGGTTGCTGCTGGGTCATGCCGAAACCTTTCTGATCCATTGGTCGATGGCGACCGCGATGATGATGAGCCAGCCGATGGCAAAGACCTGCCAGAGCACGTCGACCCCGGCCAGCCGAAGCCCGGACTGAAAGACGCCGACGATCAGCGCCCCGAACAGCGCGCCCAGCACCGAGCCGCGCCCGCCGAAGAGCGATATGCCCCCGATCACGACGGCGGTGATGGATTGCAGGTTGCCCTCGTAGAACGCCTGTGGGCTGATTGAGCCGACGCGGCCGATCGACGACCACGCCGCGATGGCACAGATGAAGCCGGCCAGCATGTAGACCGACACCAGCGTCCGGTCGGTGCGGATGCCGGCGAGTTCCGCGGCCTCCTTATCGTCGCCCACGGCATAGACATGGCGACCCCAGGCGGTCTTGTTGAGAAGAAACCAAAGCACTGCGAACACCGCGACCATCAGGATCGACCCCCAGGTGATCCGTGCCGATCCGATCTCGATCGTCTCGCCGAACAGCTTGAGGATCGGCGCGGCGCTGTCGATGTCCTGGCTGCGGACCGATTGCGCCCCGGACAGCCACAGGTTCAGCGCATAGAAGATGTTCCAGGTTCCCAGCGTCGTGATGAAGGGCGGCAGCTTGACCTTGGTTACGAGGATGCCGTTCAGGAATCCTGCCGCGGCGCCGCCGCCGAACCCAATGAGGATCGCCAGAAGCGAGGGCACACCCATGAAGACGGCGAGATTGCCCATGACGACCGACATCAGCACCATCATTGCGGCGACCGACAGGTCGATGCCGGCGGTCAGGATGATCAGTGACTGCGCCGCGGCGAGCACCCCGATGATCGAGACTTGCTGCATGATCAGCGTCAGGTTGAAGGCGGAAAAGAAGCGTTCGCCGGCGACGAAGCCGAATATTACGATACTGACCAGCAAAACGATGACCGGAACCAGCGTCGGGTTCTTGTGCAGCAGGTGCTGCACCCGATGGACGAGCCCGGTGTGGGTGTGCTCGAAACTGGCGACGTTCGTGTCGGACCGGTCAAGCGTGGCCTCGTAATCCTGAGGCCGGCGACCGGTGCTTTGTGCGTCTGACATTATGGTCTCCTCCCGTGAAGGGTGAACGTCCGGCGCCGTCGGGGCCGGCGGCCCTCCGGGCCGGGGCGTCCGGCCCCGGTCCGGAGGGCCACCGGCCCCGACGGCGCCGGACGGTTCACCCTTCATGGGAGGAGACCATGATGTCAGACGCACAAAGCACCGGACGCCAGCCTCAGGATTACGAGGCCACGCTTGACCGGACAGACACGAACGTCGCCAGTTTCGAGCACACCCACACCGGGCT